>JAGRNP010000019.1 GCA_020440705.1 bacterium
TGACCTCGGCCAGGGCCGCGGCCAGCACCTGGTGGCCCTGGTCGGTCAGGTGGATCCCGTCGCGCAGGATCAGCGCGTCGGGCGCCTCGAGGCCGGCGAAGAGGGCCGAGGCGTTGAGCATCACGGCGTCGGTCGCGTCGGCGACCTTCTTCAGGCGCAGCAGGTAGTCCCGGTGCAGGGCCACGGGGTCGTCGTCCTCGTTCAGGTAGCCCGTCCGCACGAGGACGGCGCGGGCCTCGGCCGTCAGGTGGGACGGCGCGGCCACGAGCACGACCGCCGCCCCCCGCGCTGCCAGCGCCGCGGTCATGGCCGTCAGGTTGGCCTCGTACTCGTCGGCCGAGACGCGCAGCGGGCTCACCGCCGGCGGCCGCTGCAGCAGCCGGGCCAGGCGCAGGGCGCCCCCCCGCTGCCGCGCCGCGTACGCGGCGTCGGTCACGCCGGTCGAGCGCCAGTGGTCGTTCCAGCCGAAGTAGATGACGGCCACCTCGGGCGCCAGGTCGAGCAGCTGCCGGTCGAGCCAGGCCCGGCCCTGCCACGAGGTGTAGCCGGGCACCGAGGCGTTCCACACCTCCACGCTCAGGCCCTCGGCGGAGAGCGTGTCCTCGAGCAGCACCGAGTAGGGCGGGATCTGCCGTGAGATCTTGGAGCAGGAGTCGCCCAGCACCAGGATGCGGTGGGTCCGCATGCGCGGGGGCAGGGGGCGGTCCGGCTGCACGGCGCGCATCCCGGCGTCGAGCGGGTGGGGCGGCATCTTCCAGAAGAGGTCGGGGTCGGGCTCGAACTGGCCCTTGTCGAGGGACATGCGGGTGTTCACGCCGAAGTTCAGCTCGGGCCGCAGCGTGCCGTAGTCCAGGGCGCGCAGCACCACCTCGCCCACACCGAGGGTCCCGACCACCGCCACCAGGAGCAGCACGATCTTCTTGGCGGTGTCGGACAAGGCGGACCTCTCGGCTGCGGGACGCGCGGCGGGGTGGCGTCGCATTCTATCTGCGCCGTCGGGCAACGTCAACCGGCGCCCCCCGGCGCGGCGATCCCCCACCGCGCTCGTGGGTTGAACGACCCCGGGCGAAGACTTATCTTCGGTCTCCCCGCCACCCCGGAGGAGCCATGGAGAGCTGTTGCGGCAGCATGCCCGAAGTCGACACCGTCGTCCTGACCATCTGGGCCGCCTTCGGCATCGGTCTGACCACCAGCCTCGGCCACTGCATCGGCATGTGCGGCCCCCTGATCAGCACCTTCAGCCTGGCCCAGGGGCGCACCGACAGCCGGATCAAGTCGCTGCTGCCGGCCCTCCTCGTCTACCACCTCGGACGCGTGAACTCCTACGCCGTGATCGGGCTCGTGTTCGGCCTGCTCGCCGCCGCCGCCCGCCACGCGGCGCCGTCGGCCACCGTCCGCGGCGTCCTCTTCCTGATCTCGGGCCTGATGATGGTGCTCATGGGCCTCGGCCTGCGCGGCTGGCTGCCCACCACGCGCCTGGTCGAAAGCAGCCGCCTCGGCCGCTTCACCGCCGAGAAGTTCATGAGCCTGGTCGGCACCCGCAGCATGGCCGGACGCTACATGCTCGGCGTCGCCAACGGCTTCCTGCCCTGCGGACCGGTCTACGCCGTGGCGGCCGCCGCCCTGGCCAGCCCCTCGCCCCTGCACGGGGCGGGCTCCATGGCGGCGTTCGGCCTGGGCACCATCCCGGTGCTGGTCGTGGTCGGCCTCGGGGCGGGCCGCCTCGCCCCCAGCCTGCAGCGGCGCTTCAACCTCGTGGCCGCGATCCTGGTCATGATCGTGGGCCTGGAATTCCTCTTCCGCGCCGGCAAGCTCTTCGGCTACATCGAGGCCATCAAGTGGGGATTTTTTCCCATCTTTTGATGTCAAATTATCGTTAACTCTCTATTTTTTATCTTTTATTCTTTCCCCGACCCGACGCGCCGTGGTAGACTCAGGTCTGATTGGAGGGGGTTCGCCCGACGACCCCGACCGGATTCGCCCCGACAACCAAGTGCGAGGGTCCCATGCCGACACATCACAGCCTGCCCATCGACCTGCACACCGGAGACTGTCTCGCCAAGGCGCGCGCCCTGCGCGACCGCGCCTCGCGCACCCGCCTGCTGCCGCTGGTGATCGCCATCGTGCTGGTGGTCGTGCTCGCGGCCCTGCTGCCGCGCGACGCCGACTCCGCCGCGTACGCGGAGCACGCCGGCGCGACGCTGGTGGTCCCGACCGGCGACTAGCCTCCCGCGACATCCTGCCCACGCGAGCGGACGGCGCCCCCACGGGCGCCGTCCTGGCGTCAGGCGGACCTGTCCCCTGCGGCCGCGGCGTGGTACCCTGCCGGGTGCGTTTCCCAACCCGGAGGAGTTCCCCTTGAAGACCCTGCTCGCCATCCTGATGCTCGTTCTCGTCCTCCCTGTCGGCCCGGCCAACGCCGCCGACGACGCCGAGGAGACCTCCCCCCTGAACAGCGGCGCCCTGGCGGGCCTCGCGTGGCGCGGCATCGGCCCGGCCTTCATGTCCGGCCGCATCGCCGACGTGGTGCTCGTGCCCGACGACCCCGGCACCTGGTACGTGGGCGTGGGCAGCGGCGGCGTGTGGAAGACCACCAACGCCGGCACCACCTGGCAGCCGATCTTCGACGGCCAGGGCAGCTATTCCATCGGCTGCGTGACGCTCGATCCGCGCCAGCCGGCGACGGTGTGGGTGGGCACGGGCGAGAACGTGAGCGGCCGGCACGTGGGCTACGGCGACGGCGTCTACCGCAGCCGCGACGCGGGCCGCACCTGGGAGAACCTGGGCCTCGCGCAGAGCGAACACATCGGGCGCATCGTGGTGCATCCCGAGTTCTCCGACGTGGTGTACGTGGCGGCCCAGGGTCCGCTGTGGTCGGCCGGGGGCGACCGCGGCCTCTTCATGACCACCGACGGGGGCGAGAGCTGGGAGAAGGTCCTCGGCGACGACGCCTACACGGGCGTGAACGAGGTCGTCATGGACCCCTTCGACAGCGACGTGCTCTACGCCAGCACCTGGCAGCGCTTCCGCGACGTGGCGGTGCTCATGGACGGCGGGCCCGGTTCGGGCATCCACAAGTCGACCGACGGCGGCCGCACCTGGCGGCGGGTGAAGACGGGCCTGCCCACCGAGGCCATGGGCAGGATCGGCCTGGCCGCCTCGCCCCAGCAGCCCGGCGTGATCTATGCGGCCATCGAACTCGGCGCGCGCAAGGGGGGCTTCTGGCGCTCCGCCGACGGCGGCGAGAGCTGGACGAAGATGAGCGACCACGCGGCCAACGGCACCGGCCCGCACTACTACAACGAGATCTTCGCCAGCCCCCACGAGTTCGACACCGTGTACTTCATGAACGTCGAGATGGACGTGACCACCGACGGCGGCAGGACCTTCCGCAAGGTCGGCGAGAAGGACAAGCACGTGGACAACCATGCGCTGGCCTTCTCGGCCACGGATCCGGACTACCTGCTCGCCGGCTGCGACGGCGGCCTGTACGAGAGCTGGGACCGCGGCGCCAACTGGAAGTTCGTCGGCAACCTGCCCGTGACCCAGTTCTACAAGATCGACGTCGACTACGACACGCCCTTCTACCACGTCGTCGGCGGCACCCAGGACAACAACACCCAGTACGGCCCGTCGCGCACCGACAACCTGCACGGCATCCGCAATGCCGACTGGAGCGTGACCCTCTTCGGCGACGGCCACCAGCCGGCCATCGATCCGGGCAATCCGGACATCATCTACTCGTGCTGGCAGCAGACCAACTCGTGGCGGATCGACCGGAAGACCGGCGAGGGCTGGCCCATCCGGCCGATGCAGGGGCCGGGCGGCCTCGAGGAGCGCTGGAACTGGGACGGGCCGCTGCAGATCAGCCACCACGATCCGGCGCGGCTCTACACGGCGAGCCAGCGCCTGTGGCGCAGCGACGACCGCGGCGACTCCTGGACCGCCATCTCCCCCGACCTGACGCGGGCCGAGGATCGGCTGCTGCGGCCGGTGATGGGACGCGTGCACTCGGTCGACGACCCCATCGACCTGCTGGCCATGTCCATGTACGGCACGCTGACGAACATCGCCGAGTCGCCGGTGGACGCCGACGTGCTCTACGTGGGCAGCGACGACGGGCGCCTGCACGCCAGCGAGGACGGCGGCGCGACGTGGCGCGAGTGCCGGCGCCCCAAAGGCCTGCCCGAACACTTCTACGTGAACGACCTGGCGGCCGACCGCTTCGACCGCGACACGGTGTACCTCCTGGTCGACCAGCACAAGCAGGGCGACTTCGCCCCCTACCTGTTCAAGAGCACCGACGCCGGGCGCAGCTGGCGGTCGATCGCCGGCGACCTGCCCGAACGCCACATCGTCTGGCGCCTGGCCCAGGACACGGTGCGTCCCGACCTCCTCTTCGTGGGCACCGAGTTCGGCGTCTTCTACACGCCCGACGGGGGTGGCCGCTGGCTGAAACTCGGCGCCGGCATGCCGACGATCCCGGTGCGCGATCTGAAGATCCAGACGCGCGAGAACGACCTGGTGGCCGGCACCTTCGGCCGCGGCATCTACGTGCTGGACGACTACACGCCCCTGCGCGACATTGACGCGGAGGCCCTCACCGCCGAGGCCCGGCTCTTCGCGCCGCGCGAGGCCAAGTGGTACATGCCGCGGCGGGTCATCGGCACCACGCTGCGGGCGTCGCAGGGCTCGGCCCACTTCTCCGCGCCGAACCCGCCCTTCGGCGCCGTCTTCACCTACTTCCTGCGCGATTCCCTGCAGACCCTCGCGAGCTCCCGCCGCACCCTGGAGAAGGAGCTCGCCGCCGAGGGCGAGGACACGCCCTATCCCGGTTGGGACGCCCTGCGCGCCGAGGAGCTCGAGGATCCGCCGACCCTGACCCTGGTCGTGCGCAACACCGACGGCTGGATCGTCCAGCGCGTGCCCGCCACGGGCGCGGCCGGCGTGCAGCGCGTCGCCTGGGACCTGAGCCACGCCTCGCTCCGTCCCGAGACCGACGGCAAGCGCGATCCGGCCGGCGGCCCCATGCTCGCCGCCCCGGGCGCGTACACGGTCGAGCTGGTGCGGCGCCGCGACGGCCTCGCCGAGATCCTGGCCGGACCGGTCGCCTTCCGCGTGACACCCCTGCGCGACGACGACCGCGGCGGCCTGGCCCCCGCCGCCCTCGAGGCGTGGGTCCTCGAGGTCGACGCCTTCGACGACCGCCTGAGCGACCTGACCTCGGTCATCGGCGAGATGGCCCGCCACGTGGACAAGGTGAAGGCCGCCCTCGAGCGCGCGGTGGTCGACGACCCGCCCCTCTACGCGACGACGATCGATCTGGAGAAGCGCCTGGAGCAGCTGCGGGAGCGCCTCGGCGGCAACCGGCGCCGCGGCCGCTACAACGACGCCGAACCCCTCAGCGTCGCGCGCCGCATGGACATGGTGCGCACGGGGGCCATGATGAACACCGTCGGGCCGACCACCACGCACCGGGAGCAGTTCGGCTACGCCCGCGCCCAGGCCGACGCCGTGGCGAGCGACCTGGCCCGCATCACCGAGGTCGAGTGGCCGACGCTGGTCGCCGCTCTCGACGCCGCCGGCGTGCCCTGGACGCCGGGCCGGGCCCCGCGCGGGGAATGAGCGTGGTTCCCGGCCGCCGCAGCGCCGCCCCGGGCCTCGCCCTGCTCCTGGCCGTGGTTGTCGCGGGCCTCGGCGGCTGCGCGGCGACCCGGCCTTCGCTGCCCGCGCCCGCGGAGTACTCGGCCAGCTACCGGGAGCGCGCCGTGGCCTGCGACCACGGGGTCGCCTCGCGCGCCGGAGACGAGATGCTCGCCCTGGGCGGCAACGCCGTCGACGCCGCGGTGGCCGCCTCGTTCTGCCTCTCGGTGGTGCGCCCCTTCAGCTGCGGCATCGGCGGTGGCGGCTTCATGATCATCAGCCTGCCGCCCGACGCCGACCACCCCGCGCGCCGGTCCATCGCCATCGACTACCGCGAGTCGTGTCCGGCCGGAGTCGGGCCCGACCACTACGCCGACCTGCCGCCCGATGCCAGCCAGCTCGGCGCCCACGCCGTGGCCGTGCCCGGCGCCGTGGCCGGCCTGCTGTACGCCCTCGAGAAGTACGGCACCCTGGACCGGGCCACCGTGCTCGCCCCCGCGATCCGGGCCGCCCGCGAGGGCTACGTGGCCGACGCCTTCCACGTGAACGCGACGAAGAAGATGCGCACGGTGCACGACGAGCACCCGGAGCTCCGCCTCGGACTGGCCGACGCCTGGGTGCGGCTCGCCCGCGAGGGCCGCATCGCCGTCGGCGACCTCATCGTCAACGAGCCCCACGCCCGCGCCCTCGAACTGATCGCCCGCGACGGCGCCGACGCCTTCTACCACGGCCCCATCGGCGCGGCCCTGGTCGAGGCCGTCGCCCGGGACGGCGGCGCCCTGACGACCGCCGACCTGGCGGGCTTCGAGGTGCGCGAACGCGCGCCGCTGGAAAGCGAGTGGGGCGACCTGCAGGTGCTCGCCATGCCGCCCCCGTCGAGCGGCGGCGTGGCGATGCAGCAGGTCATCGGCATCCTCGACCGCCTCGGGGCCCTGGCCCCGGGCAGCGACATCGACACGGTCGCCTGGCGCCACATGCTGCTCGAGGCCTTCAAGCACGCCTTCGCCGACCGTGCCCGCTGGCTCGCCGACGACACCTTCTACGACGTGCCCGTCGCACATCTCACGTCGCCGGAGTACATCGCCGAACTGGCCGCGCGGGTCCGCCCGGATTCCGTGCTCGCGGCCGAGGCCTACGGCACCATTCCGCCCATGCCGCCGGACGCCGGCACCAGCCACGTCTCGGTGCTCGACTCAGGCGGCATGGCGGTGGGCCTGACCGAGACCATCAACCTCTACTACGGGGCCTGCCTCGAGGTGCCCGGCTTCGGCTTCCTGCTCAACGACGAGATGGACGACTTCACGACCTCGGTCGAGCCCAACGCCTTCGGCCTCGTCCAGTCGGCGCGCAACACGCCCGCGCCGGGCAAGCGCCCCCTGTCGAGCATGTGCCCGACGATCCTGCTGCGGGACGGCGAGCCGGTCGCCATCGCCGGCGCCTCGGGCGGCCCGCGCATCATCACCGGCACCCTGCAGGTGCTGCTCGCGGCCGTGGTGGCAGGCGACGACGCGGGCCAGGCGGTGGCCCGGCCGCGGCTGCATCACCAGTGGAGCCCCAACGAGGTGCGCGTGGGCGGGTTGTGGAGCGATGAGGCGGTGCTCGATGGGCTGCGGGCCCTGGGGCATGTCGTCACCCCGCTGGGGGACAAGCCGGCCGGCGTGGTGCAGGCGATCGTGGTGCGGGACGGGGTGATCTCGGCGGCGAGTGATCCGCGCAAGGGGGGGCGGCCGGCGGGGCGGTAGGTCAGTGTATATTAGCTTGGTATAGCTCCACCGCCCAGCCAGAAACCGGAGCCGGTCGGAAGCCACCAATTATTGACTTGCCGGTTCATTTCACTTAATCAGCGCAAGCTTCCCTTGACCGCTTCCAAAAGTGGTCTGGACTTCCCTTGGTTTCGTAGACACTCCTCAGCCTTTTGCCGAGGCGATTTCGAACGCGTCTGCCAACCACACAGAACTCGCTTCCTGTCGTTGGGAAACACCGACAAAGGCCGGGGATTGGAAGGACGATCCGGCTACGCTGAGTCGCCAGCCTCTCGTCGACCTCTAATCTCGATACCAGTCCGGAGCAAACTCGACATCGGAAAGCTCGACATAGACGACAGGAGACGTCGGCCGCTCATCTCCAACTACTTTCTTCCAGAAGAACAATGCGTCAACCGTATCCTCATCAAGAACCGTGACGCCTTCGATTCGCCCACGACACCTGACAGCAGTCCCTTCTCGATCAAGCACCCTCCGTGCAACTTCCTCGGACAGTCTGTCGAATCGAAACGTGGCCGACTCCTCACTATTGATGATGACGGTCCCGAATCTGGATGAGTAGATCTGTGCGAAATTGGTCACCATCTCCTGGTAGGCAATCTGTCCAGTCTGCCCACCGACATCAAAGTGGTCGCCGTTATGGTCCAGAATCCGCACGTCAGCCAAGACAGCAGTAATATCGAGTTCCCGGCCAACCAGCTTGCTTCTCGCCAACCATTCTTGAGCGCGTATCACTGCGATCTGGTCGCCACGCTGGAATCCAGGCACGTTGTCCGCAAGGGCATAGAGCAGCTGCTCCGGACGGGCCAACTGATCGGAGTCATCCCAGAATGGGCGGAGATCTCCACCGATCTCGAGTAGGGTCGCGAGCGCATCTTCTCGCCGACTACTTGAACGAAGCAGCATCAGGTCCCGCCTGGCGAGTTCCTCGTTGCGATCGGCGATCATCGCCTCGGCACGCCTCCATACGCACCAATCACCCTGCGCCGGATACCGGTTGCCCCCGCTGGCGAGCCAGATCCGACGCGCCACCGTGTAGCAACGTGCGGCCTCGGCAAAGTGGCCCAGGCTACTCTCGGCGCGACCCAACCAATACCACGCGAGCAAGTCCCGGGGATTTCTATCAATCGCCATACGGCTCAACTCTGCAGCTCGGGCGTTGTCTCCCCTCTCCGAGTACCATTGGGAAAGATAGCGGTGAGATGCAGTCTGAGCGCTGGCACGCCGGATTCCTTCTTCGAAGCAGCGCAATGCATCTCTTTCCCGTCCCTGTTGCCCGTAGGCGAATCCCAATTGGCTCCACCCCAAAGCAAAGTCGCTCGTTTGGCCTACGATGCGCTCAAGCGCCTCAACAGGATCGAACCTGGATTCACCATCAGCCGCTCGCGCGACAACCCACGCAGCTATCGGATCACTCGGTTCGGCTGCATAGATACTGTCCATGCTCGCGTAATACCGGGCCTCCGGAGCAAAGATCTCCAAATTTGCGGCTCCGATCCAGACCGCAGAACCGAAAACTCCTGCGGACTCTTCGATCGTGTCCAGGGCCTCTTGGAAACGCCCCAGCCGGTGTCGGACTGCGATGAGACGGGAGAGTACGGTTCCGGCCTCGGAACTCGGGCTACATTCGAGTCCAAGCGCGCGCAGATCGCCCAGCAGCTTGGCACAGGTCGACAACGCGGCCTCGGCCTCTTCGAAGCGCCGACTCCTGATGAGAATATCGCCGCGGATTCCGTGTGCATGAGCCCAGCCCGGTGCCCCCTCGATCACCCTGTCCACGACACTCAGAGCTGCGTCCAAGTCTGCATCAACCTGATAGAGGTAGGCGGCCTCGAAAGCAAGCAGCACCGGCTCGTCGGGCAGCGACTCGAGTGCGCGCTCGAGATCGACGCGCGCGCCAGCGGTGTCTTCCCGACGATAGCGTACACTGGCGCGCCGGTATCTCGCGTATGGTGTATCGCTCTTTGCGATCTCTGTCGTCCACCTCGCTTCCTGGGCCGAAAGAGGAACCCGCGACCGATCCTCGATACAGATCAGTTGATCGAACATATCAGCGGCGAGCAGATGGTATCTGAACCGGATTGCGGAGTCGAACCCCGTCATCACGGATTCAAACTCCCGCACGACGAGGTGGTACGACTGGCCGGCGTAGGATGCCGCCTGCCGGAACTGTTCGATCGCGGCATCGGTGTTTCCGCGCATCTGGAGTGCACGCGCCTTGACCAGGTGCAGCAGCGGATCCTGTGGCAATACCATCAAGGCGCGGTTACAAGTATCTTCGGCTTGATCCGTGAGCCCCCGATCGAGAAGATCCCATCCTTCCATGACCGCGGTATCGGCAGCGATCAGGTCAACCCCCTTGCAGTTCTCAGCGGCGAAAGCCTTGCCCGGCAACAGACCGAGCTCGCCCGCAACCTCGGCCGACAGCGGTTCGGCGTATAGAGTCTCGACTCCGGTGCAGCCGAGCGTCAATGTACCGAGAACGAGCACAGCAGCGACGCAAGTCTCTTTTGGCCGGATCATGTTTCCCCTCCAAAACTGGTGTCTGCGATGAATTGACTTTCTACGGGAGCATCGAGTGCGACAGGGCGAACACTTGGGCCGTTCTACCTCTGTGAACTGGATTCATGACTTGCCTCCCCTGAGGGCTTCTTTGGTCGGCCAACTCGCCCGATCAAGCACTTGACGAGTGGAGTTCCTGATCCGAAGGCGTGGCTGATGTCCAAAATAGACGAGCACCCCAACTGCTGGCATCCACCCAAGCCTGGTCTCATCGCATCGCTCGGGTACAATCTCTTGGCGAATCGGACCGACTTCTTCGTCAAGTCCAGACCCATTCATCTCTAGACCTGACATCAATCTTCTGTTGAGAGGCCGGCGCACGACATCGACCCAACCGGCTTGCATTCTCCTGGACCAGACACCCCCGGCTCTACAACTTGATCTCAACCCCGAACCAGCTGCCGTATTGGCGGATGCGGGCCGTACGTCATGAATCAATGTCATCTCCCGTCAGCGGATCTCATCAATGCCCCTGAGCAGCACCTCGGCGCTCTTGCGCCGCGCGCGGCGCCTGCGGATCCGCAAGGCTACCCAAACGACGCCCGTGCCGAACACCGCGGCCGCCAGCCCCAGGACGGCGTTCAGCGACGCCGGGTCGCCCTTCATCACGAGATTCCCGACCCGGGCCGCCAGCCCCAGGCCGGCGACGATCCACACGGGCAGCTTCAGGAAGCTGACCTTTTCACCCGGCGCGACGAACAACGCCAGTATGACCAGCGCCCACGCAGCGCCGGGCGCTCCGCTCCACAAGCCCTTTCCGGACGCGACCAGCAGAAGTCCGCCGTCGGGCGGCATGACCGGTCCGCCAATCTGAGCGCCGACCACCAACTGCACGACCCCAGCCACCATGCCCACGCCAAAGACGATTCGTAGAGCACTGTCGCGGGTCAGCCGCTTCTCGATGGCCGGGCCGAGCATCAGGGCCGCGACGAAAGTCAGGACGACAGCCCCCAGGTAGGGTGCGGAGACCACGTGTGTCGCCACGACGTAGATACGGAACGCCTTGAGATTGGCCCAGGAAAGCGCGGTGTGGGCCTGCATGGATTCCAGGAACGCGGGGTTGAGATAGTAGTCGCGTCGGGCAAGGAACCACAGAACGAATGTTGCGGCGACGAAGAACATGAGGGCGCCGGCAAGGCCCGAAGAAGGCCCAGACCGCAGCGGCCGCGCCGTGCCAGAAAGGACGGCTCCGGGCCGACGACGGCCCCGGGGTTCACGCATGTAGTCGCGATCTGCAAGTCCCATACGGCATTCGTCCTTTCTCAGAAGACCAGCTTCAGCCAAGCCAGGATCTCGAACCAGGCCTTGCCACCCAGGTACAGAAAGTTGGCCAGCGCCGTCACCAGACAGGGTAGCCGGATCAGCCCGTACCAGTTGCCCGCATCCGCCGCCACCAGGACCAGGCTGATGGCGACCGTGAACAGCAGATTCGTGTAGGGGATCTGGCTGACGATTGCCTCGTCGATGACAATGGCTGCCCCGCTGGGTCTCGGATCGTCGTGGTAGAGCAAGCTCATGTCGAGGCTATCGAGCGAGTCGACGAAGATGAGGGCCAACACCGCCAATCCGATCAGGACGCCCAGAAGCACGACCGGCAGGGCGCGTTTGCCCTGATCCTCGTCGCCCGCAGCGACCAGCCCGGCGCCGGTCAGGCCGCCCAGGAGGATCGGGAGGGACCAGATACCCAGCTCATGCAGCGGTCCCGTCATGCTGGCTCCTCCGAGACCTTCGGGGCGACACTTGGAGCACCCACGTCGGAGCAGTAGCTGGCACCCCGACCCCAACCGTCAGTGCCACAGGGCAACATAGGGGATTCATTGGACCCGGCGCCGGGAGCGACCGGCGAGATAGTCACGCTTTCGGTGGGATCGTACTGGGCCCAGACACCGCCTCCGGTACCAACCATGGTCATCAGTGCCATACCGGCCCGGAGCCTCGATGGCAAGCTGAGCCAGGCATGGCGATTCGCGGGGTTCTTCTTGCTCATTGTCTGTATACCTGCTTGGTGGAGAGGACCAACCCATGACCGTCCTCCAGTTCAATGGCGCACAGTGTCGAGGTCTCGTTTGCGGGCCTCGATCAGTGAAATGGACGTTCTCTTTCCGCAGCCTCACGGGACTAGGCGCAAATGCCGTCTCATACCGGAACTCTATCCGTCAACCAAGGCCTTGCCACCCATTGCCGAGGGCGTTCATGTGCCTCCGGTTTCCTTCGGGCGGGATCCGGCTCCGACGATCCGCTGTCTGCATCTTGGTGCCTCCTGCAATCAGGCCGCACGCTGATCCGGCCGGTTCGATCCCGTTGGGAGACTTGAGCCGGATGGGCGGGGACGCCCCGCCACGGGCCCGACAAGAAGGCCCCGAAAAGATTCGCGTCATGGTATCCCATCCTAACGAACGGCCCCGTGCTGGAGGTGCCCAACGCGGGACTACCGGCAGCTATCCCAGTTCCAGCGATCGATTGCAGCTTCGATCGCCGCCTGTCGACCAAGCCCAGGGCGGCGGTTCTGCTCGTGTCTAATGAGCCTCTCGGCGGTATCTTTGCAACCGAGGACTTTCCTTTCGAGGACCCTGATCAGCCGTTGCTCTTCCGGACTCGGCCCGAAGGCGGCACGGACGCGCTCGACGAGGGCCGATATCAGCTTGATTCCCATGACTATCCCCTTTTGAGTTTCCCGTCGCTTCTTTAACGATCCTATAGCTCCCGTCGTTTGCTGCTCCCTAGTGTGACATGCACCCCCACATTTTCTTGGTCCACTCGGCCAAGGTCACCGCCGGACGCCATTCAGGCCCGGAGGTACCGCTGATCGCCTGCCCTCTCTTCTACGGGGGGTTGAATCCGGTTAGACCTTGCCATCTGATTGGCAGGCGGGTTGGGGTGGATGAATCCCCTTTCACCGGCCAGTGCGGATCGACGTCGTCGGGAGGTGACGGGCAGTCCGGCCGTATGTCGGCCTGCGAGTTGATAGCGATGATAAAGGTGAAAAGGCCATTCACACACCGCCGCCGCCCAATGGTGGCGGTCAAGGCCTTCACCCGACAGCGTCATGTCCAACGGGACGGCGGTGGACGATCCCCAAAGGTACGGACCTACAACTCCATGGAGGGGCGGTGGTCGACCACCGACTCGGCACGAAGACGGAGAACGTCAAGGCGATCATGAAAGGATGGTTCGAACTGATCGCGAAGAGCCCCTCGCTCGGGGGCGCGCGTGATGCGGAACTCGTAGGCGCGCACTTCCCGCCGCCCCCCGCCGGCCACGGTCACCACCACCCGGTAGGATCCCGCAGCGATCGGTTCGACGCCATTGCCCAGCACCACCCGCCGCGAGAGGAAGTCCGGGAAGGGTACAGGGCCCAGGCCATGGGCCGCTCCGGCCGGTCCGATAACCTCGACCCGAACGGTCATTTCCTCCGGACTCATGGTTCCTCCCACCGTTGGCAGGGCTGCCGGCGGCGGCAGGTCGAGGATGACGCGCGTGGCGTTGGCCCCAATGGTCAGGACACCCGATCCCGATCCGGAGTCACGACGGACTACCGGCGGCACCGAGTCACGTCCGGAGCCACGCGACGGGCGATCTGTCGCTCGACCGGAACCCCGCGCAGGCGCTTCGATACCACGGCGGGAGCCGGGCGCAGTCCGGTGGTCCTCCAGCCGAACCGACGGCATACCGTCCGAAGGCGCCGCAACCAGTTCCAACATGGCGCCGCGATCGTCGGGCATCAGCGCGACAACCAGGATCAGCGACGTCGCAACCGCCACGCCCGTCCAGCGGACAGGCCGGGGAATCGCCAGAACCAGCGCCTGCATCAGTTCCTTGAACCGGAACCGGGACGTTCTCCGCCGCTCGCGTGGCCAGGCTTCAGCCGCCAGGTCCACTTCGTAACCGAGGAACGCGAGGTCCTCCCGGCATTCGAGGCACCCGGAGAGGTGCTGGAAGACCATCTGACGTTCCAGGCCCCGGAGCCGTGATTCGGCCTGACTCCACCGGGCGATGATGTCGGGCGGCAGATGGTGGGCCATGGACTGGTCGTCGTGATCGGCATTGGCAAAGGCGTCCGCCAGTTCGCTGCAGTCCTCGTCGTCCTTCGCGAGCGCGAGAAACCGCTCCTCGTCGGACGGGCTCAGCAGGCCGACCGCATGCAGAAGAACATGTTCCCGGAACCACTCCAGGTCCGTGTTGCTCACGAGTCCCCCCCTTCGGCCGCTGCCCAGTCGGAGAGTGCCGCCAGGGTGGGGTCGGTGCGGACCGCTTCCCGCAACAACGAGACGCAACGTTCCCACTGCTTGCGAACAGCCGCGTGGCTGCGGCCCTGCTGCCCGGCGACCTGTTTCCAGTTCATTTCACGGAAGAAGAACCGGGCAAGCTCGCCACAGGCGGTCTGGCCAAAAAAGTTCAGGATCACGAAACGCACCCGGGCAACCGGGTCGCCGAACTCGACTGAAGCCCGCTCCACCGGGGCGGCCCGCGCGTATCCGCCTTCGGCTTCCGGAGCAAAGAGCGCAGCGCTCCGGGTGCGCCGGCGAAGCTCATCAAAAACGACACGCTTGGCAATCTCGGTGAGGAACGCCTCGACGTTGCGGATGGGGGCACGGCGCGATGCCCGCAGGGCCCGGACGAGGCCGTCCTGGACCATCTCGTCGATCGGCGCATCCTCGTGATACCAGCGTTGGCGAACCGCCGACACGAGATAGGCTCGGGCGGAGTTCCAGTCTACAGTCTGTCCAGGATCGGTTCGCATGGCCCCTACCGGTCTATCGCTGGACCCCAAGGTCAAGTGTCATCCGAATTCCGGGTGATGACGGGAATGTTCCCGAATCTGGCGCCAGTGGCGCCTGCTCGCTTCCGGCGGCGCATCCTACTCGAGCAGGATGTGAGTGAATGCAGACAGGACAATCCCTGCGATGAAGAGAGCGATGATCGTGGGCACCTTCCACATGAGATCGCTCCTGAAGCGGTTGCCACAATGACAGCAGGCGGACTCGGTGCCGGGGGTCATCTTCCCGCAACCCCTGCAGATGCGGCGGGGTGCGGTGGGATTGCGGCCACAAACGCCGCAAACTGCCCCACCCCGCGCATCGTATCCGCAAAACGGACATGTCGCCATCGTTTCCCCTTTCACCGGCTGTGCATGGACGAAGGCCCCATCTCAAGAGGCGCCGACGGAGATGATCGCCTCACCAATGGCCATCGCATTCGGCCGGTTGGTCTTGGAGAACGCCCGGTGGAACTTGGCTGCGAAGGGCTTCTCGGAGTCATCGATTCTGAGGTGGGTAAAAAGCATTCCATTGGACATTTTCGTTTCCATTTGGCCCAGTTCGTCCAGGGAATAGTCGACGATCTGCCTGACTTCAGCATTGCCCAGGCTCTTGACCTGCAGCACGACGAGCCGCCTGTCCGTCAAACCGACCAGGTAGTTCTTCGTGAGGAGCATGGAAGCGATCAGGCCCAGCAGCGGGATGAGAATGAGGTTGGGTTGCTTGATCCCGGCTGCCCAGTATTCAAGCGCTTCTCCTTCGTGGAGGTGAGGCAGAAAGGCGGCCTTGATCTGATCTTCCTTGAGCCTTCCCATGGTCTCGACTCTCCTTCGGGTTGATGTGTCTCGTGCCCCCAGCGCCGGTACGGCGCTCCCGAACTAGCGATATCCATCGATGCTGCGGAGCAGGTCCTCCGCGTCATGGCGCCGTGCGCGCCGGTCCCTCCAGTGGATGACGATCTCGGCGACACCCGTGGCCACCCCCGTCGTCACAATCCCAGGATTTTCCTCCACAGGATGTCGAAGCGGCGTTTCGATTCACGGTCCAGGCCGAGTGCCCCGCGAACCCTGCTCGACACGACTGACATCACGCTCGTCATCATTCTCGGCCCGCTCACTTCGGTTCCTCGGTCCATGGTGAGCATCCGCAAACTCCGTCGTCCGGATCCGAGGACTGTGACATCGAATTGCGAATGGGAATCTCGATCGGGATTCGCGTGATCCGCGCTGTGAAAGACTAGGCGCAGGTTGAATCGCGATCCGGAACAGGAGGTGGAAGGAAACCCGGCATTCCGTTTGCAGCGTCCCCGGCGCCGGGTTCGCGACTTGAAACGCTGTTCGCGGCCGAAAGGGAGGCAGGAAGGTCCGGCGGACGGATTCGAGTTCCTTTCCGTGTCAACAGCGAGAGTCCGCGAGTCCGTGAACGACATGCGGGATGGGCCTGCAAATGATTCGGTGTTCCGAATCTCCTAGCGCAGCACCATCCCCTCGACCATCGTCCGTCGACGCTCCCACTCCCGCCACAGCAGGGGGCTCTGCCCCGCCGTCTCCAACGCTTCGGCCTCGCGCACCCAGGAGGCGCAGGCGGCCAGCGGATCCGCGCTGCTCGCAAGCATCGCCTCGGCGTGCGCGAGGGCGGCGGCGGAAAGCAGCCGGCGCGCCGCCGGGATGGGGTGACGCGACGGTTCGATGCGGCCGTCGATGCCGTCTAGCACCAGCCACGCGGCAGGCAACAAGGCCGCGTCGCGCCGCGCTACGGCCAGCCCAGCCGTGGCCTCCGCGACCAACTGCGCCGCCCGGGCCGGCTCGACGGCCCCCGGTTCACCGTCCAGCAGCGCCAGGGCCTGCCTCCCGGAGTCGGCCGCCCGGGTGAGCCAATCCGCCCTGACCTCCGGGGAGGATTCCAGCTCGGCCAACGCCAGGGCGGCCATCCCGAGTTCCACAATCGTCGCCGCGTAGCGCGTGCGGCCACCGTCCACGCCGCGGATCTGCAGCGCCTTCTCGTAACGCGCGCGTGCGGCGTGCAACGGCCCGGCCCGGCCGGTCAGCGTACCCTCGGCCCGCAACGCGAGGCCGTACGCCTCCTGGTACCACGCCGCGGCCCGCCAATCGTGCCGCGCCCAGATGGCATCGTCATCGACCACGGCCAGGATTGCCAGCCCCTCCGCGACGGCCGTCGTGTCGTCGGCTGCCAGTCCGCGCAAAGCCATCAGGCGGCCGTAGTCGAGATAGAGGCCGGGGTCCGGCTCCGGTGCCGCAAGCAGCATTGCCAACTGGTCTGCTGCGTAGCGAGCGGGCCCGAGACAGGCGCTGCGCTCCCGGAAGGCGCCATCCAGGAAGTAGGTCGAACGGTGGATCTCCGCCAGGGCCTCCAGGGCGCCGGCGTACCCCGCGCGCGCAACGGGAGCGCGGATGAACGCGATCTGGTCGTAGAGGTCGCTCAGGGTATCGAGGCCGGCATACGCCGCCGGCGGCAGGTCGTTGATCGCGGCTTCGAACTCGCAACATGCCTGCCACAGCAGGTCACGATCATCGTCGCGGGTGCCCAGGAAATACCAGGCTTCGCCCCGCCGCCAGTGGGCGAAACGGTCCAGTGCTGGCGCCGGCGGCTTTCCCCCGAGAGCGCCGATGTCGGTCCGCACCACGGCGAGAAGGTCCAGGGCCGCGTTCAGGCTCGCCGGCGTGCGCGCCTGCACGTGGATCAGGCCGGTCACGTCCTCGAGTCGACGGCAGGTCTGCGCCACGAGTTCGCCACGGTCCGCCGCCGGTGACGGACCGAGGCGTGCGGCCGCCATCCATGTGGCCAGCAGCAGCATGGCGGCGATCGCCGCCGCGCGGATGCGGCCAGGCCCGGCCCGCTCGATGATGCGCCGGGATCGCCACCGCATCCGCGTCACGCCCCGCCTGAGCGGCGAGGTCTGTGCCGTCTCGGCCAGATAGTTCTGCAGCGCAAGAGCCAGCTCCCGCCCGTCGGCGAAGCGCTCCTCCGGGCGTTTGGCGAGGCAGCGACTCACGACCATCTCCAGTTGCGGATCGTCCAGGCCGTCGCGGCATTCCAGGGGTGGGGTCGGGTCCATGAGGATCGAGGCGAGGATCCGGGGCGCCGACCGGTGGTTGCGACCAAAAGGTCGCCGACCACAGACCAGTTCGAAGAGGAGGACCCCCACGGCAAATACGTCGGTGCGCGGATCCGGCGAGCCGAAGGCGTCGTGGACCTGTTCGGGCGCCATGTAGTCCACCGTCCCGACGACGGCGGCCGTCTGCCCGCCCAGGGTGGCGGCGAGGTCGCCCTGGATCACCGTCGCCACGCCGAAGTCCAGCAGCCGGGGGCAGCCCCGATCGTCAACGATGATGTTCGCGGGTTTGAGGTCGCGATGGACGACGTGCGCGGCGTGGGCGTGGCCGAGGGCCTCGCAGATGGCGGCAACCAGACCAACACGGGCACGGACGTCGAGCTGCTCGCCGTCGGCGTACCGGTCCAGTGGCTGTCCCGCGACATGTTCCATGGCCAGGTAGGGCATGGTTCCGACCACGGTGTCGATGTGGCCGGTGCCCACGTAGCGGCAGATCCCGGGATGTCGCAAGCGGGCCAGGACCGCGATCTCGCGGGCGAATCTCTCCTGCACACGGTCATTCCCGAACCCCGGACGCAGGAACTTGAGGACGACTTCACGCCCGGAATCGACCTCTCTCGCCCCATAGACGACACCCATGCCGCCCCGTCCTAGCAGCCGTTCCAACCGGTAGCCGTCGACACAGCCGTCCCCATTGACGCCCAGCAGGCGCATGAAGTCGCCTGCATCGACGATCGGCTCGAGATCGGCCGCATCAGCGTCCAGGGTCGCCAGCAGCCGCAGCACGCGGTTGTAGAGGTCGGCGTCGGGCCCACAACGCCGCCGGATGAAATCGTGGCGCTCGGCATCCGGCACATCCAGCGCCGCGAGAAAGACGGCCTGGACCTCGGTATACCGCTCGTCATCCCTGGTGGTGCCGTGGCCCATGGCGTCGAGCCGTC
This sequence comes from bacterium, assembly GCA_020440705.1. NCBI lineage: Bacteria > bacterium. Next base: position 18,740 of record JAGRNP010000019.1, read on the forward strand.
CTTCCGCGTCGGCCCGGGCCGGGCATCAGGCGAGCTCGGAGCGCAGCCAGCTGCGGGCGTGCACCCATAGCTTCCGCACCCACCGGTCGCTGATGCCCAGGTGGGCGGCGATCTCGGTTTCGGTCAGGCCGGCGAAGAACCGCATCTGCACGATCTCGGCCGAGCGGGCGTCCAGGCGCTCGAGCCGCAGCAGCGCATCGTTCAGCGCCAACAGGTCGACGCCCTCGTCATCCCCGGCGAAATTGTCGTGCAGCGTCACCCGCACCGGGTGATTGCCGCGCTTGGCGGCGGCGCGACGCCGCGCCAGGTCGACCAGGAGATTGCGCATGATGCCTGAGGCCAAGGCCAGCACGCGAACCCGGTCCTTGGTTGGCGCATGACGTGTCCCGTGCAGGCGCAGATAGGTCTCGTGGACCAGTTCGGTGGGCCGCAACGAGGCCGCCAGCCGGTCGTGACGCAGCCGCGAGCGCGCAATGACGTGCAACTCGCTGTACAACTGCGGCAAGAGGCTTTCGAAATCCTGTTCGGGCTGCATGGTGTCCGGTACGGCTGGGGCTGCGGGTCGACCAAAATCCCCACCATACTACTCCGAATCCCCTCCCCGGACAACAGGGGACCGTTGCGCGGAACGGGCCCTGGTGCCGCTGTTGACACCGGCGCCGGACACCCCGATTGGGACTGAACCCTACGCGAGATCATGCAAACGGGATCGCCACCGTTCGGGACGATCGACGGGCCTGTCTGCCGCGGACCGGGTCGAAATCGGGGGTTGCGGGCGGTTTCTGGGGGTTCAGGGTATGTAAGGCCACAAATCCATCGAACACGGGCGGTCACAGTAGTGGAGTGAAGGACCGGAGGCCGCTGGCCTGGGAGGCTCCATCATGGAGACGTGCCTTGAAATTCCTATCACTCGGAGACTTCGACTGGAACATATGACGCCAGTCTATGGTTGTTTTCGACGTAGATACCAAGCAAACGCCGGACGATTCACGCCGTCAAACGCAGTGCAGTTTTCATAAGCTGTTCAATCATTGGAATAGCTGCGAATGGAGCATGCCGCCGCCCAAAAACCCCAGGTATGCCAACAACAGAACCAAGAAACATCCGCAACCCGGGACTTCCTCCGTCACTTCAGCATCACCGATCTTATAGCCTGTACGCCTTTCTGAACTTCTAAATAGGTCGAACCTGCTACCGATCCAATTGCCGATTAGGCCGCCGAGGATTACTCCCGCAATCATGAACACAGTTTGCATTGTCGACTCCCCAATTTGCATTATCGACCCCCTGTTCCGTTCATCACCTATGTCCCACTCGGTGGCGATCACGGCTGCCATGGTCCCGCTTGGGGTTCAGACCCAGTCCGCGTGTACGGCCCCCGTTGTCAAGGTGGAGTATGCCACCTAATCTCGGTGTCCACTGAGCCGCGGGAAGATCATCTGTCGCCGAACATTCACCGGTGTTTCAGCCTTGAAAGGAATCAGCCGAGAATAGCGAGCAGTTCTTGCCAGCTAGTCACGTGCGAGGCAAACCCCGGCGTGTACGGCGCCTCGGCAGACTCCTCGAAGCGATAAAGATTGGGCACCGTGTGCTGCAGGGCCTGCAGTACCGGAATCTTGTCGTCAACAAAATGCGTGATGCCCAGTTCTTCACAGTGGATCTTCTTCTCGACTCGCTCCAGACAGAAGCGGACGTTTTCCCGTCGCATTCCAGTCCGCTCGTAGAATCCGACCTGATCCAGGAACCCCAGGGTTCGCAGCTGCATCTTCGGGTAGGCCTTCGACACGATCCAGACATGGCCCCTGCACCTGGTAACAAGCTGAGCCACAACATCTTCAGTACCCGGCTGGAACTCCCACCGAGCGGCGTCGGCCGCCGTGTCCTCGCCGGCGGCCGTCCAGCCTTTCTGGACGACCACGCCGCCGAAGTCGATCCCAAACCGCATGTTCTCGCCAGACATCGGTATCCCTCCAGAGAACTGTTGATGCTGCGTGTGCGAACCACACCGGCTACAATGGCATTCGTCGCCCGGATGCGACATCCGCGACATGGCCGCCCGCTTCTCCATACCCCGACCAGTCGCAGTCGAGCAGTTGATACGGCTTCAATCTCCACCATACTCTGTCGAAAACGTCTCCAAAGGCCGCTACGACTTCGGACATCAATCTGATTCCCATGAGCATCTCCGTTTCAGTTTCCCGTCGCTTCTCTTGCGATCCTATAGTTCCCGTCGGTTGCCGCGCCGGAGTGTGACGAGCATTCGCAAGATTCTCGCTTTCCTCTTCGGCAAAGTCACCGCCGACCGCTATCTAGGCTCGGAGTTGCCGCTGGTCGTCCGCCCGCATCGTTCGAAAGGTCGAGCCGCGTCTGGTCTTTCCGGCGGATTGGCGAGTGTTGTGATGTGGATGAATCCCTGTCACACGGGCCAGCGAGGATCGACGTCCCATCCAATATGAGATGGCTGTCGTGCTCAGGGTTCGAACTCGAATCGTTCATCGCCGGATCCCCGGGCTCCGTCTCTCGCCGCTGTGAAGGTTGCAGTTGTGGGTTTCATGTCCGCCGGCTGCAGCTTAGAGGAGCCGATGTCGCCGCGGGGGGCGGCGTGGGAGCTGGTCGAGCTACACTTTGCGATACCGGTTGCCGAGTCCGCCCTGTGCTCTTGGGGGTGAGAGAATCGGGGCGGTAGGCCGGAATAGTAGCTATCGGTACAACGGCGATTTGTGGGAGCGCATGACGGAGTCGGGCAACTGGTTCGCCTTGGTCGAAGGACTCGAGGGGAGGGGCCTGGTTGCGGCCGCGTTGCGGCCGACAACCGTCGATCTACTGCATGTGTGGAATCGGTAGATGGGAATGGGGCGGGATGGAGGCCGGGTTCGGCATTTGGCCAAGCCGACGCTCGACGGGTCGTCGATCGTGGGTCTAGAATTCGTCAATCTTCACAATTGGCCTGGAGAAGCCATGGTGCCAGTAAACGTGATATTCGACGGCGAGTTTCCCCTGCTGTCGAATCTTGCCGAAACGCCGTTTACGCTCGATGCTGAGCAGTACTCCTCGGTCGAGGCGTTCGTGCAGGCGATCAAGCTGGAAGAGAGTGGTCCCAAGGCCGCGAAGCGACGCAGGATCATGCTGCTGAGCGGATACCAAGCCCAACGAGCCGGCAGAAACCCGAACCGGGAGATCCGACGAAGGCTCGCCGCAGGGCAGGAGGCGAACGTCTACCACGGAGGCCGGACGATTGCCTATCGGTCCCGGATTCATAGCGCGCTGATCAGGCGAGCCATCGAGGCGAAGTTCGACCAAAGCCCGGACGCCCGCGCGGCCCTGATCGCGACAGGCAAGCGGCCGCTTGTCCATTCGCCACCGAAAAAGCAGCACAGCCAGACGTCACTGCCAGCCGAGGAGTTTTGCCGGATGTTGACCGAAATCAGGGAGAGCATAAGGAAGCGAGGGTGAAAGCGGCCAACCACGAAGGATAGGAAATTCAACGCACATCTCCCAGATGGAGCCCCGCGGTCCAGAGGCCTCCGGTCCTTCATTCTACCACAGTGACCGCCCGTTCTCGACGGAATCGCGGCCTTCGACGCCCTGAATCCCCCGAAGCGGCCCGCAATTCCCCAATCCGACCCGGTTCGCGGCAGACAGGTCCGTCGATCGTCCCTAACGGTGGCGATCCGGCTGCCGTGTTCTCGGGCGGGGTTCACTCCCAGTCCGGGCGACTGGCGCCTGCCGTCTGGTCCATCCCGGGCCAGGCGTCCGGTGCCGGGTCCTGGTCGAACGGGTCCGCCCCCGGCCCTCCCCCGCCCCCGAACCCCATTTCCCCCTGGGGCGGCGACCGGGCCGGCAGCACCGGCGGCGGTGTGGTCGGCTGGCCGATGTGGGTCAGGATGCGCTCGATCACCGGCGGCTCGATGATAAATGCGATCAGGCGCATGGGCTGGCTGCAGCGTGGGCAGCGCAGGGGCAGGCATTCGTAGATGCGGGCCAGCAGCAGGGCCCAGCAGCGGGCGGCGGCGCGGCGCAGCGGGTTGGCCGCTGAGGTCGGATCCGGGGTCGCCTCCCCCAGTCCCATCTCCTGCTGCGCTTCGCTGAGCAGTTGCAGCGTCGCTGCGGCCGGTCCCGCCGTTGCGGTCACCGCCTGCCGCAGGCGCGCGTTCGGTGCCAGCACGCCGCAGTAGCGATGCTTGTGCACCCGTGGCGGGGTCACCAACGCGGACAGGCGGTCCAGGAGTTCGAGCGGAGTCAGGTACAGCTCGGTGCGGCCGTCGATCGTCGGCTTTCTGAGGCTGTAGACAAGCGTCTGGTCGTTCAGTCGGCCCAGGCGTTCTGCGCTCAGCGGCGGGCGGGCGCAGTATCGGACCAGTCGCTCGAGCCCCTGCCGGTCCGAGGCCGGCAACGTGACCGAGCCGTCCACCGACCAGCCGCCGGCGTGGTCCGCGTTGTCCAACTGGTGGCGCGCCAGGTCGTCGAGGTGGCCGTGGCGGTGAAGCCAGCGCAGTCCGCGGTGGCGCACCTTCCTCTGGACGGCAGCAATGTCATCCGCCGTGAGGTCGACCGCAGGATGGAACTCGACCTCATCCTCGCCCCGGGCGCTGAACACACCCTCGGTCACCAGCACATGGAAGTGCAGGTGGCTGTTCAACAACGGACCTCCCGGGAGACCTGGTTCCGTCGCCGGCAGGGCTCAAGGATCCAACAGACCGTCAGCGAATCGGCGGACCGCCTGGACCTCCACGTGCCGCACGCGCGCACGCACATCCTGGCCCGCGAGAGGGCTGGCGATCCGGGCGAACTCGGCCGCTCCCGTCGCCGCCCCGGACCCGTCGCGGACCAGGACCAGGGCGTCCTTGAACCACCGCGGATTCTGCCGCGAGAGCTCCGCGACCGCCAAGTGGGCCGCCGCGTACGCATGTTGCACCCGGTTGGGGTTGGCGTCGCCTCTACGCGGCCACCAGAGGCCCTTTTCCTCCAGGTCCAGCTCGACCAGGTCCGGCGAGAGACGGTCCAGGGCAACCAGGTAGTTCTTCTGGAAGCGGACCAGCGCCTCGGGATGGTATTTCCGTGCGGATTGGTAGGCGACGTGGTCCGCAACGCCCTCGACGACCCACCGGCACGACATGCTGCGCCGGGTGAGACTGCCCCCGAAGCATTCCTCCTTGATCCCCATGTCGACGTTCTCGTGCGCCAGCAGCGCAAAGATCATGAAGCTGGCGAACTCGTTGCGCAGCGGGAGCGAGCGCTCCCCGGTGATCATCACCAGGCAGGGCACGCCGTCGACATTCGCCCATTGCCCCTCCCGCATCGGCTCCGGCAGTTCCTCGACACCTGCAGCCAGAACCAACCCATGCATCCGGAAGGCCGGAGCCACGAGGTCGGCGCTGTGGCGATTGATGGATTCCAGGATCGGGGCGACCTGCTGCGCCAGGGGGGCCGCCATATCCGTGTAGACGACGAACACGGCCTCCTCGCGCAGCGCATTGAGCCCCGAGCCCTCGAGGGTGATCGACGGCGTCTCCGCGTAGGGCGCGGCGGTCACGAAAGCGCCACCGGGTCGTTCCGGCGCGGCCGCACCGTCCACCGGCGACTGACCGCTTCGTACTGCGGAGGTCCTTCCCGGCCCCCCATCCACGAGCGCTCCCCACACCAGGAGCAAGGCACACGCGCCCAGCCCAGCCGCCACGAGCAGAGCACCCACAAACCGTCGATTCATCGGCAACTCCCCCTGCATGACAACACACGGCCTCGACCTGTCTCATCTCTCGTTCCACCATGCACACCGGAAACCGGGACCTGACCGCCCTCCTCACCGGGCCGCGTTCGCCTCCGCGAGTTCCTTGGTTCGCATGACCGCATCCTTGACGATATCCGCCCAGGGCGCGTTCTCGGCCGGATGGCCTTCTTCCTTGATTCTCCAGTGCATGGTGATGTCGAGTTCCAGGCCGTCGCGATCGTCCATGATGGTGTTCGTGACGAACCCGCTCCACAGGGGATTGTCGATCAACTTGAACACGATGCTGCGGGTGTTGATATCGAAGGTGATGATCTCACGCGTCGGTTTCTCGCCGGTACTGTCATCCATGTACATCAGTCGGTCGACCGTATTGGGCCCCAGCCGTCGAAGAATCTCCGAGCGCGTCACCTTGGCAATGAACTTCTCGGGTGTCTCGACCTTTTCCAACAGATCCTTCCAAAGGACGTCGACCGGCGCATCCACGCGTGTACGGTAGCCCACAAGTGCCATTTCATTCCTCTTCTTCCTGGCGTGATGCTGTCCCCGGCAAAGGCAAGCGGCACGACCTTGCAACTCGTCGGCTGCAGCCGGTTGCCGGACAGCGCCCGCGCGAGCACACCGATCGTTCGCACCTAGTCCCTGCCCAGGATCCTGACAATTCGGTCGTATAGGGATAGGAACTTCAGCGCACATCTCCTCGATGGGGCCTCCCAGGCCAGCGGCCTCCGGTCCCCCATTCTACCACAGTGACCGCCCGTGTTCGATGGAGCTGTGGCCTCCCACACCCTGAGCCCCCAAAATCGCCCGCAATTCCCCATTCCGACCCGGTCCGCGGCAGACAGGCCCGTCGATCGTCCCTATCGGTGGCGATCCCGGCTGCCATGATCTCAGGTGGGGTTCAGTCCCAGTCGGGGTGGGTGGCGCCTGCCGTCTGGTCCATCCCGGGCCAGGCGTCAGGCGCCGGGTCCTGGTCGAACGGGCCAGCCCCCTGCCCTCTCCCAGCCCCATCTCCTGCCGCGCTTCGCTGAGCAGCTGCACAGCGTCGCTGCGGCTGATCCAGTGTTGCGGTCACCGCCTGCCGCAGGCGCGCGTACGGTGCCAGCACGCCGCAGTAGCGGTGCTTGTGGACACGCGGCGGGGTCACCAGCGCGGACAGGCGGTCCAGGAGTTCGAGCCGTGCGCTGAACACGCCCCAAACCCCCACCACAAACCTGTGAATCTTTCGTCAATTACTCTTGATTGCCCCCCAACCGGGAAATATCTTGTCAAAGGCGGGTCGCCCCGGCCCGCGCGTCTTCCTGCCCGCAACCGACGGCGGCCACGCGCATGAGCACCTCGACCAACCCCGACTCCCGTCCCGAAGCCTGGCCCGAGGCCTGGCCGGACGCGTGGGCCGAGGCCGCCACCGCCGGCACCTGCCTTCATTGCGGCAACCCCCTCGGCCGCTTCTGGCGCACGGCCGACGGCCCCTTCTGCTGCCGCGGCTGCAAGGGCGTGTACGAGATGATCAACGCGGCCGACCTGTGCCGCTTCTACGACCTCGCGCCCGACACCCACGCCCCCGCCGCCGTGCTGCGCCCCGACAGCTTCAACTGGCTCGACCGCCTGCTCGACGACCACGCCGGCGGCGCCCTCCACCTCGAACTCGGCATCCAGGGCGTGCATTGCGCCGCCTGCATCTGGCTCATCGAGGAGCTCTTCAAGCGGCACGCGGCCGGCATCCAGCTGCGCATCAACCCCACCCTCGGCCACGTCGACCTGTCGTGGGATCCGGAGCGCGGCGACCTGAAGACGTTCCTCGCCGAGGTCGAGAAGTTCGGCTACCGGCTCGGGCCCCGCGCCGAGATCGACCGCAGCGCCTCGCGCGGCCTGCTCATGCGCATGGCGATCGCCATCGCCATGGCCCTGAACGTGATGATGTTCAGCCTGAGCTTCTACTTCGGCCTGGCCGACGGCGCGCTGTTCACCTTCTTCGGCTGGCTCAGCCTGGCGCTGGCCACGGTGTCGCTCTTCGCCGGCGGGGGCATCTTCCTCAAGGGCGCCGTGGCGGGTCTGCGGCGCGGCGTGCTGCACCTGGACGTGCCCATCAGCCTGGGCATGGTGCTGGCCTATCTCGGCTCGACCTGGGCCTTCCTCACCGGCGGTCCCGACCACACCTTCTTCGACAGCCTGACCGTCTTCATCGCCCTGATGCTGGTGGGGCGCTGGGCCCAGGAGCACATCCTCGAGCGCAACCGCAACACGCTGCTGGCCTCGTCGGGCGCCGAGCACATCGCCGTCAAACGGTTGGAGGACAACGACCTGAAGGCCGTCAGCGCCGAGGAGATCCGGCAGGGCGACGAGCTGTGGATCGCCCCGGGCGACCTGCTGCCCGTCGAGGGCATCCTCATGCGGCGGGCCACCGAGGTGAGCCTCGACTGGATCACCGGCGAGTCCGACCAGGTCGGCTACGCCCCCGGCGAGACCATCCCCGCCGGCGCCTTCAACGCCAGCCACCACGGCTTCACCGTCACCGCCACCGAGGACTTCGCCGAGAGCCGCCTGCAGGACCTGCTGCGCGCCACCACCCTCAGCGACGAGGAGTACCGGCCGCGCTGGTGGCACGCCGTCAGCTCGTGGTACGTGGCGGCGGTGCTCGTGGCCGCGTTCGGCGGCTTCGCCCTCTGGGCCGGACGCGACCTGACCATGGCCCTGAAGGTCACCATCTCGATCCTGGTCGTGACCTGCCCCTGCGCCCTGGGCCTGGCCACGCCTCTCGCCGAAGAGCTGATCCACTTCGCGCTCCGGCGCAACGGCGTCTTCATCCGCAAGCAGAGCTTCATGGAGAAGGCCCTGTCGGTGCGCCAGGTGCTGCTCGACAAGACCGGCACCCTCACCCTGGGCCAGCTCGTGCTCGACGACGCCTCGCGCGAGACCGTCGCGCGCCTGGACGCCCGCGCCACGGTGGTGCTGCGCCACATGACCGCGCGCAGCAACCATCCGGTGAGCGCGTGCCTGGCCGCCGCCGTGGCCGCGCGCCACGATGGCGAAGCGCCCGGCATCGCCGGCGCCGCCGGCGAAGAGCTGACCGAGGTGCCGGGCGCAGGGCTGGAGATCGAGCTGAGGGACGGCACCTGGCGCCTCGGACGGCCCGCCTTCGCCCTCGACGGACGCACCGACGCCGGCCGCCCCGAGGGCACCACGGTGCTCTCCCGCGACGGCGTCGCCGTGGCCGCGTTCCGCCTCGACGAGGAGTTCAAGGCCGACGCCCGCGGCGAGGTCGCGGCCCTGCACGAGGCCGGCTACGACGTGCGCATCCTGAGCGGCGACGCGCCGGCCAAGGTCGCCGCCGCCGCCGCCGCCCTCGGCATCGCCGACGACCGCTGCGAGGGCGGCCTGAGCCCCGAAGCCAAGGCCGCGCGCGTGCGCGAACTCGACGCCGACGACACGCTCATGGTGGGCGACGGGCTCAACGATTCTCCCAGTTTCGAGGTAGCCTTTTGCGCGGCGACCCCGGCCGTCGATCGACCCGTATTGCCGGGAAAATCGGACTTCTTTTTTCTCGGTGACGGCATCGCCGCGCTGCGCCGTTCGCTGGCCGCCGCGCGCGAGCTGCGCAAGGTCGTGAAATTGAATCTCGCGATCGCTGTGCTGTACAACCTGGCGGCCGTCGCGGCCTCCATGATGGGCCTCGTGACCCCCGTCGTGGCGGCCATCATCATGCCCATAAGTTCCATATTCGTAGTGAGCTTAACAGCGATCCGCCTATCGGCCGGGAGGTTGAGATGGATGTGATTATCGCTCTCGTTTTCATCAGCCTCACCCTCGTCGCGGCGGGCCTCGTGTTCTTCTTCACGCGCCTCTTCGAGGGTGACTTCGAGCACGGCGAGAGGCTCTCGCTGCTGCCCCTCGAGGACGACGACGGCATGAAAGATTTTGACCCGGAAAACAATGATGACAAAATTGTCCGCAAGTCTTCTAATGGCGAGAAGAGTGGACCGGATTGCGACGATTGAGCAGAAGGAGGAAGGTGCTCTCAATGGAAGCAACGAACACCCAGATGAAGACGGTCGTCTACGATGATGCCATCGTGCGGGCGTTCTCGATCATCACCATCGTGTGGGGCGCCGTCGCCCTCCTGGCCGGCGTCATCATCGCCGCCCAGCTGAGCTTCTGGCAGGCCAACCTCGGCCTCGAGTGGACGAGCTTCGGCCGTCTGCGCCAGTTGCACACCAACGCCGCGATCTTCGCGTGGGTGGGCAACGGGCTCTTCGCCGGCATCTACTACTCCAGCCAGCGCCTGCTGAAGACGCGCATGGCCAACGACATGCTCAGCTGGGCCCACTTCTGGGGCTGGCAGCTGGTCATCGTCGCCGCCGCCGTCACCTACCCGCTGGGCCTGACGCAGGGCAAGGAGTACGCCGAGCTCATCTGGCCCATCGATCTGCTCGTGGTGGTCGTCTGGGTCATCTTCGGCGCCAACTTCTTCTGGACGCTGGCCAAGCGGAACGAGAAGAACCTCTACGTCGCCATCTGGTTCTACATCTCGACGATCGTCACCATCGCGGTGCTCTACATCGTCAACAACCTGCAGATCCCGACGAGCCTGACCCACAGCTATCCGGTCTTCGGCGGCGTGCAGGACGCCCTGGTGCAATGGTGGTACGGCCACAACGCGGTGGCCTTCTTCCTCACCACCCCGCCCCTGGGCCTGATGTACTACTTCATGATCAAGGCCGCCGAGCGCCCGGTGTACTCGTACCGCCTGTCGGTGGTGCACTTCTGGTCGCTGATCTTCATCTACATCTGGGCCGGCCCGCACCACCTGCTCTACACCGCCCTGCCCGACTGGGCCCAGACCCTGGGCATGATCTTCTCGGTCATGCTGTGGGCGCCCAGCTGGGGCGGCATGCTCAACGGCCTGCTGACCCTGCGCGGCGCCTGGGACAAGCTGCGCACCGACCCGGTCATCAAGTTCTTCGTCGTCGCCGTCACCTTCTACGGCATGTCGACGTTCGAGGGCCCGCTGCTGAGCGTCAAGAGCGTCAGCGCCCTCGGCCACTACACCGACTGGATCATCGGCCACGTCCACGGCGGCGCCCTGGGCTGGAACGGCTTCATGACCTTCGGCATCCTGTACTGGATGTGGCCGCGGCTGTACGGCACCAAGCTCTACAGCACCAAGATGGCCGAGACGCACTTCTGGCTCGCGACGGTCGGCATCCTGATGTACGTGGTCTCGATGTGGGTGTCGGGCGTCAGCCAGGGCCTCTTCTGGCGCGCGCTGGACGCCGAGGGCTTCCTCAAGTACCCCGACTTCATCGAGGGCCTGACCAACTCGCTGGCCATGTACCACACGCGCCTCGTGGGCGGCGTGCTCTACTTCGGCAGCTCGCTGCTGCTGATCGTCAACCTGGTCATGACGGCGAAACAGGGCGCGCCCTCGACCGTCAGCATCCAGGTCCCGGCCCGCAAGCCGGCCGGCGACAAGGCGAGCGCCCTCGAGCTGCTCACCAGCGCCCCGATGCTCTTCATCGTCGGCATCCTCGTCGTGGCGATCTGGTTCGGCGTCTCGGGCACCATGCTCAGCCCGGTGCTGCTGGCGCTGCTGGTGGTGCTCTGCGTGGGCGCCATCATCTCCTACGGCATCCACCAGAAGAAGTGGGGCTACTGGTACGGCCTGGTCGAGCGCAACGCGCTGGTCTTCACCGTCCTGGCCCTGGTCGCGATCCTCATCGGCGGCGCCGTGGAGATCATCCCCACCGTGATCAAGAGCAACGCCATCCCGCGCGACATCACCGAGGAGATGATCGCCGAGAATCCCGCGCTCGCCGAGACCGCCAAGTGGATGCAGAAGCCCTACAGCCCGCTGGAGCTGGCCGGCCGCGACGTCTACATCACCGAGGGCTGCTACGTCTGCCACAGCCAGATGATCCGGCCCTTCCGCCACGAGGTGCTGCGCTACGGCGACTACTCGCGCATGGAGGAGTCGCTGCTCGACCATCCCTACCAGTGGGGCTCGAAGCGCACGGGTCTGGACCTGGCGCGCGTCGGCGGCAAGTACGACAACCTCTGGCACTACCTGCACCTGATGGATCCGCGCTCGACGTCGCCGGCGTCGAACATGCCGACCTACACCCACTTCAAGACCAAGACCGTCGACCCGGCGGTGGTCCGGAAGCGCATGGAGGTGCTGAAGTTCCTGGGCGTGCCCTACACCGACGAGGAGATCGCGAACTCGGCCGAGGTGCTCGCCAGCCAGGGCCGGCTCATCGCCGACGACCTGGCCGGCAAGGACGTGAACATCGCGCCCGACAGCGAGATGGCCGCGGTGATCGCGTACCTGCAGCGCCTGGGCCGCGGACCGCAGCCCACCGCGCCGGCGCCGGTCGAGACGGCGGCGAAGGAATAGGAAGGGAAGATGTTCCAGGAGTTCTACGCCCAGAGCGAGCACCTGGTCTGGCCCCTGATCGGGCTGATCATCTTCGTGGCGATCTTCGTCGGCGTGCTGGCCTACGTTTTCCTGGGCCTGCGCGACCGACGGAAGATCGATGAGATCGCGGCGCTGCCGCTGGACGATTCAGAGGAAGAGATTTCCACGGGCCGCTGAAATTCCGGGAAGCTTCCCGAGGCCGAATGGGAGGGCCGATTCAATGAGCGACAAGCAGGACATCACCCGCGACAACCGCGAGGACTACCGGCCGGATACCGTGCTGAGCCACGAGTTCGACGGCATCCAGGAGTTCGACAACCGGCTGCCGAACTGGTGGATGTGGATCATGTACGGGACGATCATCTTCAGTGTCTTCTACTGGATCGTCTTCCACACCCTCGAGCTGCGGCAGCTGCCGCGCGAGCAGTTCGCCGAGGTCATGGCCAAAGCCGAGGAGGAGCAGCTGGCCCGCATGGCGGCCGCCGGCATCGACAACGACTTCTTCGTGGCGCTGGCCAAGAACGACGCCAAGGTGGCCTCCGGTCGCGAGATCTTCACCAAGCACTGCGTGGCCTGCCACCTCGACCAGGGCCAGGGCCTCGTGGGCCCGAACCTGACCGACGGGGTGTGGATCCACGGCTGCGATCCCATGTCGATCCAGAAGACCGTGAACGAGGGCGTGGCCGCCAAGGGCATGCCCGCCTGGCTGAACCAGCTCGGCCCGTCGCGGGTCATGGACGTCGTCGCCTACGTGATGACGATCCGGGGCACCAACGTGGCGGGCAAGGCCCCGGAAGGCGAGCCTTGCGAGTTCTGACCGGACCGCTGATGTTGAAGGGCGGGCGCACTCGTGCTCCCGCCCTTTTCTTTTTGTGGCAAACGCATAGCGGCGTAATGGGATTTGATTACTCCGCTTTTGAAAGGTAGGTCTCCATGGCCGCCGAGAAGCGCACCCCCGACCTGAACACCATCTACACCATCAACGCCGACGGCTCGCGCAACATGCTGCAGGTCGACGTCGTCAAGGGCCGCTGGACGACCCGCAAGTACCTCATGTACGCCGTGCTGATCCTGGTCTACATCGCCGCGCCCTGGATCACGATCGGCGGCCACCCGGCCGTGCTGATCGACATCCCCGGCCGGGCGGCCTACCTCATGGGCGCCACCTTCACGAACCAGGACTTCCACCTGTTCTTCTTCGTGCTCATCGGGCTGGGCATCGCGCTCTTCGTCGTCACCTCGCTCTTCGGACGGGTGTGGTGCGGCTTCGCCTGCCCCCAGACGGTGTTCATGGAGGGCGTCTTCCGCCCGATCGAGCGCATCATCGAGGGCCGGCGCGTCGAGCGCATGCGGCGCAACAAGGCGGGCGGCTTCGACAAGACCTGGCGCAAGGTCGTCAAGCACGGCGCCTTCATCTTCCTGAGCTGGAACTTCGCCATCGCCTTCATGTGCTATTTCATTCCCACGCGGGAGATGCTGCACCTGATCCCGTTCTTCGACGGCGACGTCACGCCCCTGATCTGGAGCCTGTTCTGGACCGCCCTGCTCTACTTCGACTACAGCTGGTTCCGCGAGCAGACCTGCCTGATCATCTGCCCCTACGGCCGCCTGCAGTCGACCCTCGTCGACTACGACACGATCATCATCGGCTACGACAAGACCCGCGGGGAGCCCCGCCACAAGGGCAAGGACAAGGGCGGCGACTGCATCGACTGCCGGCGCTGCATCGACGTCTGCCCCACGGGCATCGACATCCGCAACGGCCTGCAGATGGAGTGCATCGGCTGCACCGCGTGCATCGACGCCTGCGACGACATCATGCGCAAGATCGACAAGCCGGAGGGCCTGATCCGCTTCGACAGCTCGCGCGGCTTCGAGACGGGCAAGCCCGCCCGCCTGCTGCGCCCGCGCTTCATCATCTACGCGGTGATGATCCTGATCCTCGCCGGCCTGTTCGTCATGCGCGCCACCCGGCGGGAGAACTTCCAGGTGACGGTCATGCGCAGCCAGGGCCTGCCCTACCAGATCGACGGTGACATGATCCGCAACCTGTACACCATGCACCTGCAGAACAAGACCGACGGCACGAAGGTGTACTTCCTGCGGCCGTCGGACGACGCCTTGGCGGGTTACGAGGGCGTGGAATACATTATCCCGCAGGAACGGGTCGAACTGCCCGGCTTCGGCGACCGCCAGCTGACGGCGTTCGCCATGATGCCCAAGAAGGCCTACACGCTGCCCGAGGACTTCCACTTCGCCTTCACGGACTCGGCGACGGGCATCACCCAGAACATCAAGGTGCGCTTCCGGGGGCCGTAGGCCGGCCCCCGCGACGCCGCCCGCAGACAGGACGTGCCCCGATGCGCAAGTGGCTCCACGACAACCCCTGGATCTGGATCGTGCTCTTCCTGGCGACCCTCGTGGCCGGCAGCATGGTGACCCTGGTCATCGCGCAGCTGAACCGGCCGGAGATCGTGAAGGAGAAGCCGAAGACCCACTCCCTGCTGATGAACGACGACGCGCAGCCCGCCGGGCTGCGCGTCGCCTGATCTCCCGCTCTCCTGCGGAATCTCCCCTATTTGAGCATCAGGATCGTGCGCTGGTCGATCTGCCCGGTCGTCTCGAGCCGCACGGCGTAGGCGCCGCTGGCCACCTGGCGTCCGGCGTCGTCCCGGCCGGTCCAGACCACGTCCTGCGGGCCGGCGTCGCGCTCCCCGTCGACCAGGGTCGCCACGCGGCGCCCGGTCAGGTCGTAGACCGCCACGCGCACATGGCCCCGGCGGGCCAGGGTGAAATCGATGCGCGTGCTCGGGTTGAACGGATTGGGCACGTTGGGCAGCAGTTGCGTGGCCAGGCGCGGCGGGCCGTCGACCTGCACCGAAGCGGCCGCGCTGCGGGCCCACTCCCTGCCGTCGGTCACGATGGCGTAGGAGTAGTCGAGCGCGCCGCCCACGGTCGGGCCGGGCCGGTCGGTGTAGCGGACCAGGCTGCCCACCGGCGCCAGGGGCTGCTCCGTGAGGCGCACCTCGGCCGTGTCGGGGGCGCGGCGGTACACGTGGTAGGTGGCCCCGTCGCCGCCCACGGCGGGCCAGCTGAGCTCGACGACGCCGTCCTCGCCGACGAGCGCCAGTGGGGTCGGCGCCACCACCGCCACCGGATCGACCGCGTAGCCGAAGATCGGGAACGCCTCGTCGCCGATGTCGAGGATGCAGCCCGGCACCTCGCCGGGCACCTGCGGGGTCCAGGTCACGTCGATCAGGACGAAGCCGTTGTTCGGCACCACGACCGGGCCGCTCAGACCCGTCAGCTCGACGTTCTGCCCCGTGTCGCAGATCAGCTGGATGTCGAGATGACGCGATCCGCCGCAGCTCTCCACGTAGAACTGGCGGGTCACCGGGACGCCCGCCTCGACTTCCCCGAAGTAGATCACGTGCACCCAGTCGGTGCCGCACCAGGTGCCGGTGTTGCCGTTCACGGCCGCGACCCACGGCTCGCCCGTCACCGTGGTCAGGGGCCGCAGGGTCTCCGGATCGTCGCCGGAGATGAAGGCCATCGCGTCCGGCAGCGAGGCCGTGTGGATCGGGACGAGCGACAGGTCGACCGGGACGGGCACCTCGGTCACCAGAAGGTCGAAGGAGGCCACGCGCACGGCGGCCGTGGGCGGCAGGGGCGACGCGAGACCCACCGCGAATTCGGGCGCGCTGCGGGCGTTGATGGCCTGGCCTTCGAGCTGCCAGCCGGTGAACACGCCCGGCCCGTCGAGCGCGACCCGGCACTCCCAGGCCAGGACACCCCCCGCCCCGTCGTCGCGCCGGATCACCAGATGGCCCGTGACCGTGGTGAACGCCGTCTCGGCGACGGCGAAATTCTCCTCGTAGGCAGGATCGAAATAGATGCCGATCTCGTCGGCGGCCCTCGCGGCGGGAGCCCCGGCCAGCACGGCGAGGCCCAGGGCGACGAGCACGACGGGGATGGCGCGGCGTCCGGTGGTCATGGCATTCCCCCTTGGTCGGAACGGATCTCCGACGATTCTAGCATATTCCGGGGGCCTGCGGGTCCTGCTTCGCGGGTCCTACTTCACGAGCGCCAGCTTCACCACCTGGGCCCCGCCCCCGCCCTCGACCCGGCCGAAGTAGACGCCGGCCGCCGCGGGGCGGCCCTCGTCGTCGGCCCCGTCCCAGCGCAGCTCGTGGGTGCCCCGGTCCTGGAACCCGTCGAGCAGCGTGCGCACGACCCGGCCCCGCGCGTCGATCACGCGCACCCGCACCGCGCCGGGATCACGCAGCTCGTAGGCGATCGTCGTGCGCGGGTTGAAAGGGTTGGGATAACCGCGCAGGTTGGCCACGAAGCGCTCGAACGCGGGCGTGCCCGGTGCGGCGCTGGCGGCATCGCCGCTGATCTCCTGCAGCGGCAGCTGGTCGAAGCTGTAGTCGGCGACCGAAGCCTGGACGTTCAGCAGCGTGGCGTCGAGAGCCACGTTCCCCGCATCGCCGGTCACCTGCAGCAGGGCGTAGCCGAGTCGCGGCGAGGGAATCCCCGCCGCCGCCGCGAGCTCGCCGAGGCGCGCCTGGTGATGGCGCAGGTCGGGCCCCATGGGGAAGGTGCAAGGCGCACAGAGCGGGCCGCCCGGACCCGCAAGGGGCGCACCCGTCGACTCGTCGAAGATCCACAGGTCCACCCGCGACGAATCCCCGGCGGCGGTGAGCAGGCCGCCGGCGTAGGTCATGTCGATGATCGTGTCCCACGAGTTCGGATCGAGGGCGGTCCCGGTGGAGAAGATGCGGGGCAGCACGAACTGCCGGCCGCACGACGGGCTCGGCACCGGTGCGCCGAGCGGCACGGGCGAGAGCGCGCTGGTCTCGATCTCCGCCGCTGACGACCGCGAATACAGGGTGAATCCCGTGACCCCGATGCCGGCGCCGTCGGGCACGTCGAAGAGGGCGAACATATCCGGCGCCTGGCTCGGGAAACCGCCGGCCGCGAAGATGAGGTCTTCGACATCGATCGCCTGGTACGAAGCCAGCACGTCCGAGCCCATGGGGAACGAGCACGGGTTGCAGACGGTCTCGTCCGTGGCCGAGCGCACCGGCGTGCCGTCCGGATGGAAAAGGTAGAGGTCCACGATCGACCGCCCGCCGCCCCCGGCGCAGTCGCCCACGTAGCCCGCGGTCGTCGCCAGATGGAACTGGGTGTCGAACTTGGCGGGTCCGGACTCGATGGTGCCCTGGGTCTCCAGGATGTGGGGAAAGACGAGAGTGTCGGCGCCGGCCGGGCCGCCGGCGGCGCCCACCAGGGCGATCACGACGGCGAGAGCGGTCCGACAGGGGCGCAGCGTGCGGTTCATGGGGCACCTCGACGACAGGGTGGCGGCCTCTTCGGGATCCTTCCCATTATACCACACCGAAGCCCTCCTGATTTTTGGTCCGACGGCGTTTTTTTGGTGACAGTGGTCGATGATTTGATATACCATACCATAGTCATCCACATTCAGGTAAGGGGGCGCCGAACCAGTTGAGGAGGGACAGCCGTGGTTCACACGCGTCTTTTGCCTGCCATCCTGCCGCTGCTGCTCCTGAGCACGCTGCTGGCCGCGACTGCGGCCGCCATCCCCGCTCCCGAGACCTGGGACAACTCGTTCGGCGCCCCGGGCGTGAACGGGGACGTCTACTCCGTCGTCGAATACGGCGGCGATCTCGTGATCGGCGGGGAGTTCCTATCGGTCGGCGGTGTCGCCGCCACGAACATCGCGCGCTGGGACGGCGTGGCCTGGAGCCCCATGGGCGATGTCTTCGACGGGGCGGTCCGCGACCTCATCGTCTGGAACGGCGACCTGTATGCCGGCGGCTGGTTCACCGACGGCCTGATGCAATGGGACGGGCTGGACTGGTCCGCCGTCGACGGCGGCCTCGACGGCAGCGTCGAGGACATGACCATCTGGAACGGCAATCTCGCCGTGGGCGGCTACTTCAGCTCCGCCGGCGGCGGCAGCGCCTTTCCCAACAGCATCGTCGTGTGGGACGGCTCCTTCTGGGATGAACTGGACGGCGGCATCTTCGGCGACGTCTTCGGCGTCGCCTCGTACGGCGGCTCGCTCTACGCCTGCGGGACCTTCGACGACGCCGGCGGGATCTATGTGCAGAACCTCGCCCGCTGGGACGGCGCCGCCTGGCACGACGTGGGCGGCGGCCTGAGCGACGCCTCGTTCGACCCCTACGCCGCCTACGGCAACGGCCTCGCCGTGCATGGCGGCCAGCTCGTCGTCGGCGGCTACTTCGAGCGCGCCGGATCCCTGTCCATCGGCAACCTCGTCGCCTGGAACGGCTTCTCCTTCGGGCCGGTCGGATCGCAGCCGGCCTTCGACGAGGTGTACGCCGTCGGCACGGCGGGCCTCGACCTGATCGCGGGCGACGCCACCGGCGCCGTGCACCGCTGGGACGGCCTGAACTGGTCGCTGCCCGGCTACGCCATCGGCTACCCCGCCGCGGTGGGCGAGTACGGCGGCGACCTCGTGGTCGGCGGCGGGTTCGTGTCCATCGGCGGCGCTCCGGCCACCAGCCTCGCCCGCTTCGACGGATCCTGGTGGCCCATGGCGACCGGCATGGGCGCCACCGGCATCGTCGAGAGCCTGCACGAGTGGAACGGCATGCCCGTGGCCGGCGGCCGCTTCCCCGCCATCGGCGGCACCGCCGGCGTGGTCGCGGCCTGGAACGGCAGCGCCTGGACGCCCCTCGGCAGCGGCATTCCCTACGCCTTCGGCGTGACGGTCGCTTCGCTGACGACCTTCGAAGGCGACCTCATCGCCGGCGGCACCTTCTCCACGGCGGGCGGCGTGCCGGCCAACAAGATCGCCCGCTTCGACGGGACGAACTGGAGCGCCATGGGCGCCGGCTCCCTGGCCACCGTCAGCGGCCTGCTCGCCCTGGACGGCGAGCTCTACGCCAACGGCTACTGGAGCGGCCAGCAGACCCTCGGCCACTGGAACGGCACCGACTTCGATCCCCTCGGCACGAGCGTGCTGGGCGGGGTCCAGATCCTCTACTCCCTCGGCTCCTTCCAGGGCGACCCGGTCATGGGCGGCCACTTCACCTCGGTCGACGGCGTCGCCGCGGCCAACGTCGCGCGCTGGGACGGGGCCGTCTGGAACCCGCTCGGGGCCGGCACGAACGGGTCCGTCCATGCGATCCACGAGATGGGCGGCGTGCTCTACGTGGGCGGCGGGTTCAGCCAGGCGGGCGGGGTCTCCGCGACGAACATCGCGGCGTGGGACGGGACGACCTGGAGCGCCCTGGGCGGGGGCCTGTCCGGCGGGCGGGTCTTCGGCCTGGCCTCCATCGGGTCGGACCTCTACGCCACCGGCGAGTTCACCCAGGCCGACGGCCAGCCCTGCGCCTACGTGGCCCGCTGGGACGGCAGCGCCTGGCACACCCTCGACTCCGGTTTCGACGCCGAGGGGCGCACGCTCCTGGCCAGCGGCGGTCAGCTCTGGGCGGGCGGCGAGTTCCAGCTCGCCGGTGCGGCGGGTTCGCTGCGCGTGGGGCGGTGGCAGCCGTCCGTCGCCAGCGCCGCGCCGCTGGTTCGCGGCGACACGCGCATCGCCATGCGCCCGGCCTGGCCCAATCCGTTCACGAGCGCCACGGCCCTGGCCTTCGACCTGCCGGCCCCGGCGAACGTGGTCATCGACGTGTACGACCTGCGCGGCGCCCGCATCCGGACCTTCGCGCGCAACGGCCTCGCGGCCGGACCGCACCGCGTGTCCTGGGACGGTCGCGATGCGGCCGGACACGAGGCCCCGTCCGGCGTGTATTTCGTGGCGCTGCGGGACGGCGTCTCGACGGCCCGGCAGCGGGTGGTGCTGCTCCGCTAGTCGGAGAGGTAGTACTCCACCGTCGACACTACGCGCACCTTCTTGATGTGCGGATTGTTCTGGTCGCGGTCGGTGATCGAGAACTGGCCCTGCTGCGCCGAGCGGATCTTGCCGAGGGTGCTGCTGCTGTCGCGCGCGAACTTCTCGCCCACCTCGCGGGCGTTGCGCGTGGCCTCCTCGATCATGTCGGGCTTGATGTCGTTCAGGCCGGTGAAGAGGTACTGGGTCTGGGTGCCGTACTGTTCGCCGCTGAAGACGATGCCCTGGCGGCCCAGGTCGGCCAGACCCTTCTGCGCCGCGCGCACCCGCGCCACGTCCCGGGAGTACACGGTCACGACCTGCGTCGCCGAGTAGCGGAAGCGCGCCTCGTTGCCGCCGTACGACTGGGCCAGCTTGTCGACGATCGCCGGCGCGTTGCGGGTGATCTCGTCGGCGGGAATGCCGGCCCCGGCGAGGAACTTCTCGATGGCGGCGCTCTGCCCGCCGATGGTCCCGTAGAGGGCGTTCAGGTCGTTGTCGGCCGCGGTGAAGGCGATGGGCCAGATGACGACGTCGGCCGGGATCTCGCGTTCGGCGAGGCCCTTGACCACGACGGTGCGGTCGAGGGCCTTGACGCGCAGGGCGCCGGAGCCGAGGGTCCAGCCGAGCACGGCGCCGGCCGCGACGAGGCACACGCCGAGCACGAGGGTGGTCCTGGTGTTCATGGAATTCTCCCTGGTCAGGTTGACGACGGGCCGCCCGGCTTCTACTCCGGCGCCTGGAAAAGGTTCGCGACGAGGGCCTCGCAGGCGCTCGCCAGCACGGCCGCGAGGGCCGGCGGTTCGATGGCCGCCCCGCGCATCTCGAGCTCGGGCAGGCCGCCTTCCTCGGTCGGCGGCTTGACGACCAGGTCCCGGCTGCGCGACACCGACTCCGGCCCGATCAGCTCCACCTTGTCGCGCCACACCGACGACTCCCAGACGGCCGCGCCCGCGGCCAGATCGTAGACCACCAGCGAGACCGTGACCTTGCGTCGGATCTTGGCCGTGCGCTGCAGCGAGTTGGGCATGAGGTCGACCTCGCGGTCGTCGCGCACGTCCTCGCGCAGCGTGCCCGGCGGATCGAGCTCGGCGGTCTCCACCTCGTCGGCGTCGATGCGGGCGGCCACGGCGTAGTCGATCTCGGGCAGGTCGCCGTGCAGGAGCTGCAGCATGTCGGCGGTGACGGGTTCGCCGTTGGCGAAGGCCGCGTGCAGGCCGGCCAGTCCGCCGTCGGGCACGTTCTCCCGCACCGGGGGCCAGGCCCAGGTCGGCGGGTCCGGATGCGCCGCCAGCAGGGCGCCGTACAGGATGTCGGCCCAGGCGTCGGACTGGGCCATGAAGTCGCCGCCGAGCCCCGCCTCGCCCACCCCGGCGTCGGGCGCGGCGACGAATCCGACCACGGCGTAGCGCCCGCCCGCCGCCAGGGGATCGTAGCCGGTGTGCACGGCCTCGCGCTGCACCTTGGCGGCGCAGCCGGCGACTCCGGCGAGCAGCGCCATCAGGCAGGCCAGCCCGGCCGGCAAGGCAAGGGGCGGCGCGGCCATGCGCCGCCCCGCCCCGAAGATCTGGTTCCGTTTCGTCTGCGCCAAGATCACCCCTCCGCGGTCACGGTCTCGGGCACCTCCTTTCCGGTGCCGGTCGCGGCCGGCAGGGGGTGGAAGTGCAGTTCGGCCCGGAAGCCCCGCGCCAGGATCCGGTCCAGGTCGACCGGGCCGTTGAAGGCGATCGCCGCGGGGATGTTCCACTTGCGCTTGAAAACATCCCACTGTTTGTGGATCTGCGCCACATAATCCACGCCGGCCGCCGCGAAGCTGCGGCTGCCGAAGTGGTGCACGAAGCAGTCGCGGGCGATCAGGCACTCGTAGCCGGCCAGATGCGCCCGCAGGCAGTAGTCGTTGTCCTCGTAGTTGCCGATGCCGAAGACCTCGTCCAGCCCGCCGATGCGCGCGAGCAGCTCGCGCTTGATGAGCAGGCAGAAGCCGGTCAGCCGCAGGGTGCGGTCGACCCGTCCGGCCTCGTCGCGGGCGTGCGCGGCCGCGAACGCGTCGAGGCCCGCGACGTCGTCCAGGTCGCCCGTGCGGTAGCCCACCGTGCTGAGCCGCTGCAGGCCCGAGATCTCGTTGGTCACGGCGCCCACGAGCCCGGCCCGCGGATGGCGCTCGGCCGCGCGCACGAGCCGCTCGAGCCAGCCCGCGGTCACGATCGTGTCGCTGTTCAGCAGCACCAGGTGGCGGCCGGATGCGGCGGCCAGACCCAGGTTGTTGCCGCCGGCGAAGCCCAGGTTGGTCGCGCTGCGGATCACGCGCACGCGCGCGTGGCGCCCGGCCAGCCCGGCCAGCAGGTCGGCCGTGCCGTCGGTGCTGCCGTTGTCGACGAAGATCAGCTCATGCCGGGGATCGGTGTGGCGCAGCAGCGACGCGGCGCAGCGCTCGGTGTAGGCCGCCGCGTTGTGGCACAGCACCACCACCGACGCGCGGATGTCCGCCACGTCGGCCGCGTTCGCCGCCGAGCGGTCCGGGTGCAGGCGCCCCGTGTAGGTGTTCGCCGGGAACGCGATCAGCGGTTCGCGCCAGGGCCGGATCGCCCCGTGCTCCACCGGGGCCACGCGCCCGTCGGCGCTGATGGTGAAGTCGGGCCGGATGCGCCCGAGCCAGTTGGCCGAGATCAGCGCCTGGTCGTCGGCCGCGGTGCGCCGCGCCAGGACCGGATCCTCGGGCGCCTCGACCTCCGACACGCGCAGCCGGGTCATGATGCTCTCGTGGCGGTACACGCGGGTCCAGCCGCGCTCGCCCAGACGCAGGGAGAGATCGAGCCCCGCGGGCTCGGCCTCGGCCATGGGCTTGGGCCGGCTGAACTCCCGCCCGAGACCGTCGTCGAAACCGCCCACGGCGAAGAACGCGCTCGCCCGCACCATCAGGGCCTCGCCGGCCAGACCCTGCACGCTGAGGGGGCGGGTCGAGCCGGGCGCCTCGGCCCGCTGTCCCGCGTGGATGGCGCGCCCGGTCAGGCGCGGGCCGTGCTCGGTGGCCGTCTCCAGCACGGCCAGTCCGGCGTGGTCGATGAGGCCGTCCGGCAGGATGATCTTCCCCGCCACCGCACCCGCCAGCGGGTCCCGCTCCAGGGTCGCCAGCAGGGCTTCGGACCAGTGCGGGCCGACCACCACGCCCGGGTCCAGGAACATCAGGTATTTCCCCCGCGCCAGGCCCGCGCCGCTGTTCCGCGCCGCGGTGCGGCCGGGATTGCGGTCGAGGCTGACCAGGCGCAGTTCACCCTTTTCCGCTTGGTTGGCCAGGAACTGGCCGGAGTCGTCGTCCGACCCGCAGTCGACGACGATGATCTCGCAGGGAACGGCAGGGGGTTGGTCGCGCAGCGTCAGCAGCGTGAACTTCAAGCTGTTCAATTGGTTGCGTGCGGCGATGACGATCGAGAGGATCGTTCCGGCGTCGGTCATGGCTCATCTCCCGGGCCCAGGGGGAACAAGACGGTTGGATCCGGGAAATCTGTAGCAATTCGCGGGCCGGGCCGGGAGTGATCTTTCGCCGGGCCGGCGCCCGGCCGGGATGGACTTCTCTGTTCAAAATCGCTACCCTTGATCGGTCAGCGGCGGCCGTCCGGGCCACCGCCAGCCAAGGGGGATTCCCATGACCCGCACGCGCACCTTCACGGCCCTCGCCGCCCTGACCCTGGCCCTCGCGCTCGGCGCCTGCAAGGACGACGGCCACCCCAGCGCCTGTTCCGGCAACACGCCCACCCCGCCCCTCGTCTCCGCCTGGCCGCACGAGGACGGCCGGACCTGGAGCTACGACTTCATCTCCCTGTCGCGTGTCGACACCAACGCCACCCTCGTGGGCCCCGGCGAGACGATCCTGCCCCCCATGTCGTGGCTGCACGACCGCCTCGAGGAGCCCTTCGTCGCCGGCGACGGCGACACGCTGCGGGGCCGGTACGGCCTGACCTTCGACGGCGAGATGACCACCGACTCCGGCGTCACGACCCAGTACCTGCACGAGGAGATGCTGGTCGAGGAGCGCCCCGGACCCGCCGACGACGTCGACCCGCTGCTGGTCCTCCTGGCGCGCACGCGCCCGGACCTGCGTGATCGCCTGCCCGCCGCGGCGCTGGCCGCCGCCAAGTCCACGGCCGACGGATTCGCGCGGATCTCCGGCCCGCTGCTCCTGCACGGCTATGCGTTCGCCTGGGAGGACTCGGGCTACTACGGCTACGGCGACATCTCGACCCACCACAGCTGGGTCTTCATGGAGCGCGATCTCGAGGTGGGCACCGAGTTCTCCCTGCAGCTCGTGCCCGAACTGGCCGACGACATCTTCCTGTACGGTCGGGTCTGGTCGCGCGGGCCGGTCTCCGGCCTCGGCGAAACCCGCTGCGACGCCGTCGAGGTGATGTACGTGATCGATCTGGGCGAGCAGTTCGCGGTCGACGAGAACGCGGCCCTGGAGGGCGTGTTCCGCGGCTACGTCTACGGGGTGAATGTGTTCGTGCCCGGCGTGGGCCCGGTCTACAGCCAGGAGCGGAACCACGCCCTTTTCCAGACGGCGTACAACCCCACCGGGACCGAGGTCTTCGAGGCCGTCTTCGAACTGACCTACCGCGGGAGCGACTGAGGCCGCCCGGGCTCCGGACACGAAGCGCTCCGGACACGAAGCGCCCCGGACCTCGGCCCGGGGCGCTTCTTTGCCATTCCGCTCGTCCGGGCCGGCCTACAGCGCCTTGTGCCCCTCGATCAGCTTCTCGACCACCGACGGATCGGCCAGCGTCGTCACGTCGCCGAGGCCCTCGTACTCGCCCGCGGCGATCTTGCGCAGGATGCGGCGCATGATCTTGCCCGAGCGGGTCTTGGGCAGGCCCGGCACGATCATGATCTGGTCGGGCGTCGCGATGGGCCCGATCACGTGGCGCACCTGCTCCTTCAGCGCGCCCACCAGCTCGTGGGGCTCGCCGGCGTCGGCCGTGCAGATGACGTAGGCGAAGATGCCCTGGCCCTTGATCTCGTGGGGGAAGCCCACCACGGCGGCCTCGGCCACCGACTCGTGCGCCACCAGCGCCGACTCGACCTCGGCCGTGCCCATGCGGTGACCCGAGACGTTGATCACGTCGTCGACGCGACCGGTGATCCAGTAGTAGCCGTCCTCGTCGCGGCGACAGCCGTCGCCCGTGAAGTAGTAGCCCGGGTACTGGCTGAAGTAGGTCTCGTAGAATCGGTGGTGGTCGCCCCACACCGTGCGGGCCTGACCGGGCCAGGTGCGCTCGATGCACAGGTTCCCCTGCACGTCGTTGCCCTCGATGATCTTCCCGTCCGGATCCATCAGCAGCGGCTTGACGCCGAAGAACGGCAGCGTGGCCGAGCCCGGCTTGAGCGGCGTGACGCCCGGCAGCGGCGTGATGAGGATGCCGCCCGTCTCGGTCTGCCACCAGGTGTCGACGATGCAGCACTTCCCGTTGCCGACCTTCTCGAAGTACCACTTCCAGGTCTCGGGATTGATGGGCTCGCCCACGGTGCCGAGCACCTTCAGGGAGTCGCGCCGGCTCTTGGCCAGGAAGCTGTCGCCCTCGCGCGCGATGGCCCGGATCGCCGTCGGCGCCGTGTAGAAGATGTTCACCTTCAGGTCGTCGACGATCTCCCAGTAGCGGCCGGCGTCGGGATACGTGGGGATCGACTCGAACATCACCGTGGTCGCGCCGTTGGCCAGCGGCCCGTAGACGATGTAGCTGTGGCCCGTGATCCAGCCGATGTCCGCGGCGCAGAAGTACACGTCGCCCGGCCGGTAGTTGAAGACCATGCGGTGGGTCATGGCCGCGTACACCATGTAGCCGCCCGTGGTGTGCATGACACCCTTGGGCTTGCCGGTCGAGCCCGACGTGTAGAGGATGAAGAGCGGGTCCTCGGAACCCATCCACTCCACGGTGCAGGTCGAGCGCTGCTTCTTCATCTCCTCGTCGAGCCAGTAGTCCCGACCCGGCCGCATGGTCGACTCGGTGTCGGTGCGGCGGGCGACCAGGACGGTCTCCACCAGGTCGAGGCCGTCGATGGCGCGATCGACCGTGTCCTTCAGCTTGATCTTCTTGCCGCCGCGCAGCCCCTCGTTGGCCGTGATGACGACCTTGCAGCGCGCGTCGAGCACGCGGTCGCGGATGGCGTCGGCGCTGAAGCCGCCGAAGATGATCGAGTGGATGGCCCCGATGCGCGCGCAGGCCAGCATGGTGTAGGCCAGCTCGGGGATCATCGGCATGTAGATGGCGATGCGGTCGCCCTTCCGGACGCCGTGGGCCTTCAGCACGTTGGCCACCTTGGCCACCTGGTGCTTCAGCTGCCGGTAGGTGATGGTCTCGTACTCGCCCGGCTCGTCCTTGGCCCAGATGATCGCGGGCTTGTCTCCCCGCTCCTCCAGATGCCGGTCGACACAGTTGTAGCAGGCGTTCGTGCGCCCGCCGTTGTACCAGCTGAAGTCGACGTTGTCGTAGTCGTGGTCGAAGACCATGCGCGGCTTCACGAACCAGCTGATCGACTCGGCCTGCTTGCCCCAGAAGGTTTCCGGATCGTCGAGCGACAGGCGGTAGAGCCGTTTGTACTCCTCCATGCTCCCCACGTGGGACGTGGCGGCCACGTCGGGATTGGGCCCGTAGACCTTCTTTTCGTTGTTCTCGGACATGGAGAGACCTCCTGGGAGGGGCTGGGGGATCGAGTCGTGTGCAGCCGTTAAGCCATACCATTTTTGGCCGCTCAGGACAAGGAAACACCTATTCAATTGCCATTGTCTGCGCACTTACGGAGGTCCGCAGACCGTAGAGGAACACCACATCGGGGTGTTGTGAAGCTCTACGGTACTAAGTCGCTGCTAGACAACAAGTTATTCTGAACCAGCGATTTCGCGTCCCCGAACCGTTGAACACCTCAACGGCGCGCGAACCGCGGAATATGCAAAACCTTGTAAAACAACAACTTAAAGGTGTTAGTTTTTTGGCATCACGAATGCAATAGAGAGGATGAGCGAACGGGGATCCTCCCCAGACCGATGCCAAGGCCTTCACCGGGCCGGAAACGAAAGGACAAAGCCATGTCAGCCATCCTCGTCATCCTGATGGTCGTCGCCTTCTTCGCGATCGATGCCCTCAAACTGTACATCAAGCGTCGCCGCGGCGAGACCCCGGCCGCCGAGCCCATCAAGACGTTCTCGGCCGTGCGCTTCCCCAAGGGCCTGTTCCTGGCCGACAACCACGCCTGGGCCCGCCTGACCGAGCTCGGCGAGCTGAAGGTGGGCATGGACGAGCTCCTGACCCAGGCCCTCGGCAAGGTCGACGAGGTCGAGGTCATGCCGGTCGGCACCTCGATCAGCAAGGGCGACACCCTGGCCGTGGTCACGCGCCTCGGCCACAAGTTCCAGGTCACCTCGCCGGTCGACGGCACCGTCGTCGCCGCCAACGAGAGCGCCGAGAACAACCCCGAGACCGTGGGCCAGGACCCCTACGGCCGCGGCTGGCTGGCCACGGTGTGGCCGGTCGAGCACAACGAAGCCCTGCGCGACATGAAGGTCGGCGACAAGGCCGCCACCTGGCTGGGCCGCGAAGTGCAGCGGTTCACCGACTTCCTGACCGCCCGCACCAGCCCCGAGCTGGTCGGCGCCCTGGCCGCCGACGGCGCCCACCCTGTCATCGGGGCCGCCTGCAGCCTCGACGTCGAGGGCTGGCAGCTCTTCGAGACCGAGTTCGCGCGGATCCGGGATTGACCCGACACACGCCCCGACGGGCGCAGACGATGACGAGGGAGGGGCCGGGAACGGCCCCTTTCTCGTTGGGGGTGGACGGCACCGGGGCCCGGGGCCGAGGGGCGGAGCGTTCGTGCTCCGGCGCGACGGCGCCGTGCCGCGGCGGCGGGGCGCAGCAGCACGGCGGGGCGGCGG
>JAGRNP010000020.1 GCA_020440705.1 bacterium
TGGCCATCATCGTCGTGGTGTGGGTGCCCTTGGCGATGCGGTGGCCCTCGGTGGCGTGGCAGTCGAGGCACGTCAGGCCGGCCGCCGCGTGCACGTCCCAGTCGGGCGTGAAGGGCGTGCCGCGCTTGCTGCCCGGATGCAGCACGCGGGGGCGGTCGGCACCCCTGGCGGTCAGGCTCGGGGCGAACTCCGCGTGGCCGTTCTCGATGTAGACGTCGCCACCCAGGTTGTGCTGGTGGCAGCGCAGGCAGGCGCCGGTGGTGGGCGTGGTGACGGCCAGGGCGGCGCGCAGGCCGCGGTCCTGGCCCCAGCGCGTGCGGCCGTTCGCGTCGCGCACGACCTGCTTGCGGTCCATGTCGTAGAGCGGACTGTGGCAGATGAGGCAGTCGATGGCGTCGCGCTCGGCGGCGAGGGTCAGGTACAGGGGCATCATCTCGCCGAGGGGCGCCTGGTACTGGCCGCCGATGTGGCACTGCCCGCAGCCCTCGCTCAGGGTGTCGCCGCCGGCGGTGACGACCAGCTCCGCCCAGGCCGTCATGGCGAACGAGCCGGGCTTGGGACAGGGACGGTTCAGCTTGCCCATGGGGAAGTCGTCGGCGAGCTCGCCGTTGAAGCCGTACACGTTCGGGTGCTGCGTGGTGAAGAAGCGGTAGTGGGCCGAGCCGAGCAGATTCGCCATGAGGCCCTCGGCGTGGGCGGCGCCGTCCGGTCCGGCCCAGGCGACCTCGGCGTGGCAGCCGAGACAGGTCGCCGGCCCGGCGTAGGCGCGCAGGCCGGCGTCGGCGAAGTAGTCCACGTGGTCGGCGCGGAACCCGTCCGCGACGGCGGCGTCCCGCACCTCGGCCGCGAGGGCGTCGAATGCCGCCGCATCGACGGCCACGGTCGCGTGGGGGATCCGGCCGGGCCGGCAGTCGGCCGGGAGCATGGCGTTGATGAGGTGGGACCAGCGGCCGGCGGCGAGGAGCGCCATGCCGAGCACGAGGACGGCGACGACGACGCGGCGTCGGGGACGGCGGGCAGCCGGCATGATCGGGCCTCCGCGGGGAGATCAGGGGACTGAGACGCTCTGTTCAAGATCGCGCCGCGGTGTCCGGCGGGTCAAGGAAAACCCCCGTTGAACGGGGTTCTCAACGGGCGGCCGTGACCGTCGGCGGCGGCTCAGAAGTGCGCGTTGATCCCCGGCAGCCACTGCAGGCCGCGCGGGTTGTTGCCCGCGTGGTTCAGCAGGCCGATCTGGACGCCGTGGAGGCTGTCGGTGCTGTTGAACAGCCCGATCGTCAGACCGCGCGTGGTGCGGGTGCGCGTGTAGGCGCCGGTGCCGAAGCCGCGCAGGTGGTCGCTGGACAGGTACGCCAGGGACAGCCCGGCGCCGTCGATGGTGTCGGCGCCGATGCCGCCGCCTACGAAGAGGCCCTGCAACCGGTTGCCGCCGATGCCGACGCCGCCGATCACGAGGCCGGTCATGTCGTCGCCCCCGACCCCGATGCCGCCGATGGCGACGCCCGTCACGTCGTCGCCGCCGACGCCGACGCCGCCGACGAACAGCCCGGTCATCTCGTTGCCGCCGATGCCGACGCCGCCGACGAAGAGGCCGGTCATGTCGTCGCCGCCGACGCCGACGCCGCCCACGGCGAGGCCTGTCATCTCGTCGCCGCCGACCCCGATGCCGCCCACGGCGATCCCCGTGATGTCGTCGGCGCCGACGCCCAGTCCGCCCAGCACGAGGCCGGTGACGTCGTCGGCGCCGATGCCCAGGCCGCCGACGAAGATGCCGGAAAGGTCGTCGGCGCCGATCCCGAGGCCGCCGATCCCGAGGCCGCTCATGTCGTCGGCCCCGATGCCGATGCCGCCGACGGCGATGCCGTCGATGTCCCCGGCGCCGATGCCGATGCCGGCCAGCACGAGACCGGTGGTGGCGGCCGCCCGATGGCCGATCAGGTTCAGGGACAGCCCGGTGTAGCGCGCGTCCCCGTTGCGGCGGGGCACGCCCAGGGTGAGGTTGACCCCGGTGACCGATCCGACCTCGCGGTCGGAGAAGTTCAGGCGCAGCCCGGAGAATCGGGGCAGGTTGCCGAAGCCGAGGCCGCCCTGGGAACTGGGCAGGCCCACGCCGCCGGCCCGCGCCGCGGGGGCGGCGACCGCGAGCAGGGCGCCGAGGGCGAGGGGCATCGCGATTCGCTTCATGGGGCATCCTTTCACCGGAAGGGTTCGGGGCCAAGGACGCACGGACGCCGGGGAAGTTACATGCCCGGCGCGCGGGCGGCCCTGCGGCAGCGGACCTAGCTTGTCCGGGATCGCGATCCCCCGCCACCGCCGCCACCGAAAGGACCGCCATGCCGGACATCGCCACCCATCCCGCCGGCACCTTCTGCTACGCCGAACTGGCCAGCACCGACCCGACGGCCTCGGGCGAATTCTACACCGCCCTGTTCGGCTGGGGCCGCAACGACCAGGACATGGGCGCCTATGGCATCTACACCCAGTTCCTGCTGCGCGACCGGGTCGTCGCCGCCCAGTTCCGCCTGCCGGACGACCAGCCCGTGCCCACCCACTGGTGCCAGTACGTCTCGGTGCCGGACGCCGATGCGACCACACGGCAGGCGGTCGACCTCGGCGCCGAGATCCTCATGGGGCCGCTGGACGTAATGGACTACGGCCGCATGACCATCCTCAACGATCCGCAGGGAGCCAAGATCAACCTCTGGCAGCCCCGCGCCAACATCGGCGTGGGCGTGCTCGACGAGCCGGGCGCCATGTGCTGGAACGAGCTGATGTCCCCGGACCCGGCCGCCTCGACGGGCTTCTACGGCGCCCTCTTCGGCTGGGGCACCGAGAGCATGGACCTGGGGGAGATGGGCACCTACACCGTCTGGACCCGCGGCGCCGAGGAGCGCGCGGGCGGCGGCATGGTGGCGATCACCGCGGCCATGAAGGACGTGCCGCCCAACTGGCTCATCTACTTCCAGGTCGCCGATCCGGCGGCCGTCGCCGCCCGGGCGGGCGAGCTCGGCGGAGCCGTCGTCGTGCCGCCGACCGACATCCCGGGGGCGGGACGGTTCGCCGTCCTGTCCGATCCGGCGGGCGGCGTGTTCGGCATCTACCTGTCGCGGCGTTGAGCGGTCGCCCCGGTTGCCGAACCGGCGCACCGCGACTAACCTTGTCGGCTCGTGACCAAGGCGGCGCCCGGTGGCCGGGCGCCGCACCCTGATCGCGGCGGGGACAGGCCCCGCCGCTTGCGTGGGAGGGATCCTCTTGAAGAACCGTATCCTGCCGGGCCTGCTGCTCGGTCTCCTGATCCTGGCGGTCGCCGGCTGCGGCGGCGGCGAGAAGCAGTCCACCACCGAGGCCGCGCCCGTGCTGAAGTTCACGGCCATCCCCGACCAGAACACCACCGAACTGGCCCAGCGCTTCGCGCCCCTCGCCACCTACCTGTCCGGCCAGCTGGGCGTGCCGGTCGAGTACGTGCCCGCCCGCGACTACCAGGCCTCGGTCGAGATGTTCCGCAACGGCGACATCCAGTTCGCCTGGTACGGCGGCCTGACCGGCGTGCAGGCCCGCGCGGCGGTGCCCGGCGCCCGGGCCATCGCCCAGGGCGATGCCGATCCCCACTACTACTCCTACTTCATCGCCAACGCGTCGACGGGCCTCGAGGCCTCCGACGACTTCCCGCTGGGCATCGGCGCCCACACCTTCACCTTCGGCTCGGAGAGCTCGACCTCGGGCCGTCTCATGCCGGAGTTCTTCATCCGCCAGGCCTCGGGCAAGGCCCCGGCCGATTTCTTCCAGGAGCCCTTCGGCTTCTCCGGCAGCCACGACAAGACCTGCGAGATGGTCGAGGCCGGACGCTTCGCCGTCGGCGTGGTGAACTACAAGGTCTACGACCGTCGCGTGGCCGACGGCACCACCGATCCCGCCGTGTGCAAGGTCATCTGGCGCACGCCCGAGTACGCCGACTACAACTTCACGGCCCATCCGGATCTGGAGACGACCTTCGGCGCCGGCTTCACCGACAAGCTGCAGCAGGCGCTGGTGGGCATCACCGACCCGCAGCTGCTCGCGGCGCTGCCCCGCGACAAGCTCATCCCGGCCCGCAACGAGGAGTTCGACGGCATCGCCGCCGTCGCCCGCGACCTCGGCATGCTGCGCTAGGATGGACGCACCGGTGGCCAGGGGCGGCTTCCGCCTCGAGAACGTGACGGTGCGCTACGCCGAAGTGCCCGCCCTGGACGACGTCTCCCTGGACGTCGCCCCGGGCGAGCGCGTGGCCCTGATCGGGCCCAGCGGGGCGGGCAAGACCACGCTGCTCCGTCTGCTGAACGGCGGCGCGGTGCCGGCGCACGGCCGCGTTCTCGTCGATGCCGGCGACCTGGCCACCCTGCGGGGCGACACCCTGCGCCGCCACCGGGCCGACGTGGGCTTCGTGCACCAGGACCTGCGTCTGGTGCCGAACCTGCGCGTCTCCCAGAACGTGCTGGCCGGACGCCTCGGCCGGGTCGGCTTCGCCGGTGCGCTGCGCCTGCTGCTGCGCCCGGACGGCGCCGCCCGCGAGCGCGTGCACGCCCTCCTCGAACGGGTCGGCGTGGGCGAGTACATGTTCCAGCGGGTCGATCGCCTCTCCGGCGGCCAGGCCCAGCGCGTGGCCATCGCCCGCGCCCTCTTCCAGGATCCGCTCCTGCTGCTGGCCGACGAACCGGTGGCCAGCGTCGACCCCGCGCGGGCCGAGAACCTGCTGGCCCTGCTGAGCGAACTCGGCCGCGAGCACGGCCTGACGGTCGTGGTCAGCCTCCACAATCCCGACCTGGCCCGCCGCCACTTCGACCGCCTGGTCGGCCTGCGCGCCGGGCGGGTCGTGTTCGACGCCCCGGGCGCCGCCGTCGACGCCGACCGGCTCGACGATCTCTACCGGCTGGAGCGCGACCATGAGCTTTGAACGGCGTCTGGAGCCCCGGGGGGGCTCCGCGCGGCGTGACGGGCCGGGGTCGCGCCTGGGGTCCTTCGCCACGGGGGGCCTGATCCTCGCGGCCCTCGTGCTCGCCGCCCTGTGGTCGGCGTGGCGCCTCCAGCTCGATCCCGCCGATCTCCTGCCCGATCGCGGCGGCCTGCGCCTGGCCGGCGAGTTCTTCGGCCGGGCCCTGCGTCCGGCGCTCCACTTCCAGAGCGACTGGGGCGCGGCGGGCGGCGACTCGCTGCTGCGCCAGGCCCTGCGGGCGGCGGGTGCCACGGTGGTCTTCGCCGCCACCGCCCTGTCGGTGGCCGTGGTGGGCGGCTTCGTCCTCGGTTTCCTCGGTTCGACGCGCCTTATGGGACGCCGCCTGGCGCCCGTCGTGGCCGTGGTGCGCGTGCTGGCCAACGTGCTGCGCTCGGTGCACGAGCTCATCTGGGCGGTGCTCCTGCTGGCGGCCCTGGGCCACGGGCCGGGCGTCGCCGTGGCCGCCATCGCGCTGCCCTACACGGGGGTGCTGGCCAAGATCTTCGGCGAGCTCATCGACGAGACCCCGACCGACGCGGCCGACGCCCTGGGCCTGGCCGGCGCCCCGCCCGCCGCGCGCTTCGCCGTAGGGATCCTGCCCCGGGCCCTGCCCGACATGCTCGCCTACACGTTCTACCGCTTCGAGTGCGCCCTGCGCTCGTCGGCGGTGCTCGGCTTCTTCGGCTTCCCCACCCTCGGCTACCACCTGGCCGCCTCCTTCGAGAACCTCTACTACGGCGAGGTGTGGACGTACCTGTACGTGCTGCTCGTGCTCGTGCTCGTGGTCGACTGGTGGAGCGGGCGTCTGCGGCGGGAGCTCGTCTCGTGAGGGCGGCCGCCGGCAGCCGGCGCGGCACGGTGGCGCGCCTGCACCGGGCGCGGCCGCGACGTCCGTTCGTGCGGGTGAGCGTGGGGGCGCTGCTCCTGATCGTCGTCGTCAGCTGGCTGGCGGGGGGCTTCGATCCCGGGCATGGCTTGAGCGAGCGCCAGCAGGCCAACGCGACCCGTTTCCTCGGCGAGCTGCGGCCGTGGCCGCTGCAGCAGCCGGATGCCCCTGCGGGTCTGGGCGAACGGCTCGGTGTCGCATCGGCCTGGGCCGGGGAGCTGTGGCGCGACCGCGGCCGGGACGCGGCCGTCCGCACCCTGGCCATGAGCATCGTCGCCATCGTGCTGGCGGGCGGCGCCGGCGCCCTGCTCAGTCTCGGCGCGGCCCGCAACTTCGCCGCGCCGCAGCCCTTCCTGGCCGACGGCCGTTCGCCGGCGCGCACCGCGCGGCTGGCCTGGCGCGGGGTCGTCGCCGTGACGCGCGGCCTCCTGACCGGCCTGCGCTCGCTGCCGGAGTACGTGTGGGCGTTCCTGCTCCTGTCCCTGCTCGGCCCCACCGCCTGGCCCCTGGTCCTGGCCCTCGCCCTGCACAACGCCGGTATCCTGGGCAAGCTGGGGGCCGACGTCGTCGAGAACGTCGACGCCCCGGCCCCGGCCGCCCTGCGCGGCCTCGGCGCCGGCCGGCTGGCCATCGCCTTCGCCGCGCTGGTGCCCCTGTCGCTGCCGCGCTTCCTGCTCTTCTTCTTCTACCGCTGGGAAACCTGCGTGCGCGAGGCGACGGTGCTCGGCATGCTCGGCATCGGGTCGCTCGGCTTCTGGATCGTCGACGCCCGGGCGCGCACCGCCTCCGACGAGATGTTCTTCTTCGTCGTGTGCGGCATCGGGCTGGTCTTCGTGGGGGATCTGGTCTCGGGCGTGGTGCGGCACCTGCTCCGGCGGGCCTGAGCCCATCACCCGCCGCTTGGGCGGGCGAACGAAAGCGGGACCCGTGGGGGCCCGCCTCGTCGTTCGTCGTGGTCGTCGGCCGGCCGCTAGCGGAAGTCCGCCTTGAGGGAACCCCAGCTGCGATACAGGTCGTCGGACACCGCGCCGCAGTCGGCGATGTGGTTGCCGAGTCCGCTGAAGGTGTCGACCGGCGCGAAGGTCCACTCGTCGCAGGGATCGAAGGGGTCGTCGGGCGTGGTGTCGCCGCTGCAGATGCTGCTCAGGCGGCGCAGGGTGTGGTTCGCCGTGTCGCCTTCGCTGCAGCTCCAGAAGCTGCCCGGGTCTTCGCCCACGCGGCCGAAGCTGTCGATGACGACGGTGCCGCCGAACATGAGCACCACGGCGTCGTCGCCGTTGAAGTTGATGTTGGCGTTGGCCTGGTCGCCGAGGGCGAGCAGCCCGGCGTCGGAGAGGGTGTTGACGATGACGAACGCATCGCCGGGGCCGAGATCGACCGCGTCGAGGGCGATGGACGTGGACGTCGTCGCCCCGTTGGAGAAGCGCTCGATCGTGTAGCCGCCGAGGTTGATGACGTCCTCGGTGCCGTTGTAGATCTCGAGCGCCTTGTTGTTCCCCGAACCCTCCACGTACTCGGAGAGCAGGAGGTCGGTCGTCTGCCCGACGGCCGCGGTGGCGCCGCAGGCCAGGCAGAGAAGAACGATCAGCGTGAGCTTGGACATCATGGCACTCCTGTTCCGCCGGACCAGGGGACCGGCACCAAGGCTTGCCCGGACCGAGGCCCGCGTTTCGGGCTCGGGGGCGATGCGCAGATTATATCAAATCGCACCCCGTCCTGTCAATGAATCGCCCCGGAAAACCCCCGAAAATGCGCGTTTTTCCAGATTTTGCAGTTTCGGTACTTTTCCGCACGCCCGCAGCGGACCGCCGCCGTCAGTTCCGCCAGCCCATGGCTTTCCAGAGGCGGGCGGCGGTGTCCTGCAGCAACCGCGCCTCCACGGGCGGGGCGTCGCCGGCCCGGTACACGGCCCGGCCCCCGACCACGACCGTGTGGATGTCCCACGGGTGGAAGTCG
This sequence comes from bacterium, assembly GCA_020440705.1. NCBI lineage: Bacteria > bacterium. Next base: position 7,812 of record JAGRNP010000020.1, read on the forward strand.
AAGAGCAGGTGGTTCAGCCAGGTGTCGGCCGTCAGCGGCGTCTTCTGGAAGTTCTCCAGGATGACGAAGTCGGCGGGCGCCCCGCGGTCGAGGCTGCCGAAGGGTTCGCCGAAGATCTCGCGGGCCAGGCGGTAGTTGCCCAGCCAGAAGCGGGCGGCGCCGTCGAAGCCCATGGGGCCGCGGCCGCCCTCGTTGCCCCGGAAGTAGCTCGTGCGCAGCTCGCCCCAGAGGTTGTTGTCCAGGCCGTCGGTGCCCACGGCGCAGTTCGCCGGAAAGCGGTCGATGGGCGCGCGGCCCACCCCGTTGGTCATGTTCGAGCGCCCGCAGTGCACCAGCCAGACGCCCTTCTCCTCGAGCAGCTGCATGTCCAGGGGACTCAGGTCGACGCCGTGGGCGAAGACGCTGCCCGGACGCACCAGACCGAAGGCGGCCAGCCGATCGAGGGGGTCGCGCCAGCCGCGGTCGTGGCTCACTTCGCGGTCGGTGGTGCCTTCGGCCAGGTGGATGTGCAGGCCCGCGTCCATGCGGCTGCACAGGCCGGCGAGCAGTTCGAGGGTGCGTTCCTCGAGGGTGAAGCTGGCGTGGGCGCCGACCAGGCCGCGGAAGCGGGGCACGCCCTCGGCGCGGGGGGCGTCGAGCAGCTTCTGCAGGTAGCGCTCGTTCTCCTGCAGGGCCATGTCGCGCTGGCCCTTGCCGCCGCGGTCGGTGACCTCGTAGCAGAGGCAACCGCGCAGGCCGACCTCGCCGAGGCTCTCCTCGATGCGGTCGAGGGCGCCGCCGACGGCCGACATGCTCGCGTGGTGGTCGAAGACCAGCGTGGTCCCGCAGCGCACGGCGTCCCAGGCGCCCGCCAGGGCGCTCAGGCGCACCGCCTGGGCGTCGAGCGCCCGGTCGAGCTTCCACCAGACCTCGGTCAGGATGTCGGTGTAGGTGGTCAGGGGCACCGCGGGCTGGGGCATGCCCGCCGCCAGGCTCATGTAGAGGTGCCCATGGGCGTTGATGTTGCCCGGCATCACCGTCACGTCGGCCAGTTCGAGCACCTCTTCGTCCGGGCCGGCGGCCAGGCCGGGGCCGCGCTCGACGATGCGCTCGCCGGCCACCCGCAGGTCGGTGACCTCGACGCGGGGGGCGGCCGCGGCGTCCATGGCGACGGGAAAATAGTCCAGGACGGTGGCGTTCTTCAGGAGCATGCGGCTCACGGGAGGGCCTCCGGATCACGTTCGGGTGGGGCGCGCGGCAGGGCGCGGCGTCCGTCAAATCTAGCACATGAAAGGCGCGGGGGAAGGGAAATCGGGCCGTCCGGACCGGGGCCGCCGCGCCGACGGCGGCGACGCGCCGGCCCGGGTCCGGGGACGCCGCGTCAGGGGCCGGCGCTGTCGGCGGGGGCCGCGCGCCCGGCTTCGCGGGCCTCGTGCCAGGCACGGATGTCGCGCAGGCGGCGTCGGTAGCGGTAGGGCTCGTCGAAGGGCACCGGCGGCGCCACGGCCGCGGCCGCGAGCACGGCAGCCGCCTCGTCGGGCAGTCCGTTGTCGCCATAGTGGTTCACCGTCTCCACGGCGAAGCCTCCCCGGATCAGCAGCACCGAGTAGTTCTTCCCGTTCAGGAAGACGTAGCCCAGGGTGCGGCCGTAGGGATCGGTCTCGGCCGCCCGCAGCAGTTCGATCCGTTCGGCGGCGGCGAAGGCCCCGGCCCCGAAGGCGGCGGCCTCGGGTCCGAGCAGTTGGTCGTGGGGCTGTCCCCACTGGGGGTGGGCCACCTCGGGCGTGTCGATGCCGAGGATGCGCACGCGCTCGACGTCGCCGTCGGGCCAGCGGATGGTGACGGTGTCGCCGTCACCGACTTCGACGAGTCCGGGATCGACGGACACGCGCTCGCCGTGGGGGCGCGACTGGGCACGGTCCTCGGCGGCGTGGGCGTTCGAGGCGGCCGCGATCGCGATGGCGATCGCCAGCAGGCAGGCCGCCGGGACGATGCCGCGACGGGGCGCGAGCGACAGGGTGCGGATGGTCATGGTCTCCTCCGGAGGTGGCGGCCCGTCGGGGCCGGATGGTGGCCGTGCGCCCCAGCCTCGCCGATGCGCCGTCCCGGCGCCAGCACGAAGTGCGGTGGGGCCCGGACGACACGGGCCCGCCCCGAAGGGCGGGCCCGTTCCCGTCCGCGCGCGTCGCCGCGGCCTACTCGGCCTGCAGCTCCGCCAGGGGCTTGAAGATGTTCGCCATGGCGTACTCGGTGACGACCCACACGGTCGGATCGCCCTCGCGCTGCATGAACGTGCCCGCCGGAGCCCCTTCGACGGCCTCGCGGTCGGCGCCGAAACGCAGCGTCACCGTCGTGCCGTCCTGCAGGTGGAGCTCGGCCCGCCGCCCGGGCGCGTCGAGCCCGTAGGTCGCCGGGTCAGCCGCCGGATCCACCAGGTCGGTGGCCCGGATGACGGCCAGCGAATTCAGCACGGCGTCGACCTTCGTCTTGGCCAGGGCCGGCCCGTCGCCCGCGGTGGCGCGCCACTCCCAGGTCAGTCGGTCGACCTCGGGCGCGGCCTGCACGGAGTCCGGCGCGTCCGCCGCCGGCGGCACCACGGCGAACTCCTTGCTCAGGTCCCAGGCGAAGTCGGATCCGGTGACGACCAGGCGGTCCACGTCGTTCCGGTCGAGCTGCACGGCCTGCAGCTCGAGGAAGTAGCGGTTGCCCGGCTTCTCCGGCTCGCCGTAGATGCCCAGCTGCGACAGGACGTTCTTCTGGCTCACGTACACCGCGTCGCTGCCGGGCCGGCGCACGAAGTTGCCCGGGAAGCGCTCGGGTTTGCCGCCCACGTCCAGGGCCAGCACGGTCGCTCCGGCGGCATCCAGGCAGCGCACCCGGACCGCGCGCTCGTCCAGCAGGTAGTCGGGCAGCACCGCGGCGCTGTCCGAGCGGAACTCGCCGGTCAGGCCCTGCAGGTTGCGCACCAGGCCCTCGACGCGTTCGGGGTTGGCGGCGGCGCCCCAGGCGCTGGCCACGACCCATCCCTCGGGATCCTTCTCGAGCACGACGGCCTCGTCGTCGTCGCCCTGGCCGAGGGTGATGCGGGTCAGCTGCTCGGCCGTGACGCCGGCGGGCAGCAACTCGACCACCGACGAGCGGCTCGTCTCCTGCCGGTGTCCCGAGCGCTGGGCCAGGTTGACCCCGAGCAGCACCACCAGGACGATGCCCAGGATCACCAGGTTCTTGGTCTTGATCATCGCTCGCCTCCTCTCAGTGCTGCGCGCCGGAGCGCTGGGACCGGGCGCGGTAGGCGGCGGCGTCCCGGCGCCGGATGCCGGCCCGGACGAATCCGAACACGGCGAGGGCCACCGGCACGAGCAGCACCGCGAAGATGCGCCACATGAGCTTCTCGTTGGCCTCGACCGGCCGGATCACGCGCTGCGTGAGCGTCTTGGCGCGGATCGACAGCAGCTCGCGGCTGCCCGCGAGGTAGTCGACCGCGTTGAGCAGCAGCAGGGCGTTCTGGGAGGCGGCGATGATGTTGTCGTCGAACATCTTCGCGCTGCCCAGGAGCACCAGCTTGCCCGGCTGCGGAACCACCGGGGCCGCGTCGGCATCGGGCCCGGCGGCGGCCGCGGCCGCCGGATCCTCGCCCTCGGCACTCGGCCACGCCGGCACCTCGCGGTCGGCGAAGGCGTCCGGGAACACGCCCTCCACGAGCACCGCCAGGGGCTGGGGACCCAGCATCTGCTTGCCCGCGGGATCGATCATCGTGCTCAGGATCGGCCCCGGGGCGAACGCCTCCTGCCAGCAGTTGGGGCTGCTGTGCATGAGCTCGGTCGTCGCCAGGCTCGCGGCGGCGAGCTTCGTGGCGTCCAGCTCGATGGGCGTGCCCCAGAGGTAGAACAGCGCCCCGATGCGGTTGACGAGGGCCGAGTCCTGGTCCATCTGGGTCTCGGTGACCCGGATCTGCATGGGGACCTTCACCGGCTCGCGCATCTGCACGCGCAGGCCGCCGAGATTCTGCTCCCGCGGCAGGTCGATCGTCTCCATGGACGAGTCGAAGAAGTGGTCCTCGCTCACCGTGAGGCCGAAGGCGGCCAGCATGGGCTCGAGGCCCGTGTCGAGGGGCTGGCCGCTGATGGTCCAGCCGCCGCCCTGGGCCGGGCTGTAGCCGTACTCGTGGGGCTGCACGGCCATGACCACCGGCGTGCCGCGGCGCAGCACCCGGTTGATCTCGTACACCTGCCGCTCGTTCATGGGCGCCATGCCCATGACGATCAGGGCGTCGATGTCCTCCGGGATCGGCGAGGTCGCGGTGATGTCCACCGGCACGGCCTCGTAGTGCCCCTGCCCGAGCAGCTCGGCGACGCGCCCGAACTGCTCCTGCGGCGGGGGCGGCTGCATGCCCTGCTGCAGGTACATCATGGCCAGCTGCTGGTCGATGTCCTTCTTCGGGCCGAAGACCGCCACCCGCGGGGTCTTCTCCCGGGTCAGGCGCTGCACCGGCCCGATGATGTCCTGCTCGAGGCCGGCCAGGCTCTGGGGCAGCAGCTGGGGGATCACCTCCTCGGGCTTGTCCTTGTAGGCGATCGTCATGGCCGACCAGATCAGCTTCACGCCGATCTCGTCCTTGTCGATGGACTGCACCTGGAACGGCCGGATGCCCTTGGCGGCCAGGTTGTTCTGCATCTCCTCGTCGTCCTGCGGGTAGTGCACGGCGAACTCGAGCATGCCGTCCGCGACTTCCTCGAAGTTGCGCATCTGCTCGGTGATGTCGCGCTCGAGGGTGCGCAGCTGGGTCGGCATCTTGTCGCCGGGGGTGATGTACAGCTTCACCTGCACCGGCACCTGCAGGCCCTCGAGGATCTCGACGGCCGCGGGCGACATGGTGAACAGGCGGTCGCTGGTCATGTCGACGCGGGCGCCGTGCCAGTTGTCGAACATGCTCACGGCGAAGAAGGCGATGAACGCCAGCAGCACGGCGGCCGCGGCGAACGTCAGGCGGAATTTCTGGCGGTTGCTGTTCATGCTAGTACTTCCTCCCTTCCAGCCACAGGGCGTTGAGGGTCAGGAAGACCGCGGTCAGGCCCAGGAAGTAGGCCAGGTCGCCCAGGGCGATCACCCCGCGCAGCATCATGTCGAAGTGGTCGGCCAGGCCGAGGTAGTGCTGCAGCAGCGAGCCGAGGCCCGGCACCCAGCCGTCGATGGTGGCCGAGACGCTGGGCACGCCCAGGATGAAGACCAGGAAGCAGGCCATGATGCCGAGGATCACGGCCGAGATCTGGTCGCGCATGAGGCCGCTGGTGAACATGCCCACCGCGAGGTAGAGCGCGCCGAGGAGCGTGGCCCCGATGTAGCCCGAGAGCATGGCCCCCGTGTCGGGGTTGCCCAGGGCGCCGACCATGATCGGCAGGGGCAGCGTGCCCAGCAGGGCCACCAGGTAGAAGGCCAGGGCGGCCAGGTACTTGCCCAGCATGACGTCGCGCGTGGGCATGGGCAGCGTCATCAGCAGCTCGAAGGTGCCGGTGCGCTTGTCCTCGGCCCACAGCCGCATGCTCACGGCGGGGATGAAGAAGATCAGGAAGATGGGCAGGTTCCCGAAGAAGCCGCGCAGGTCGGCGGCGCCCGAGAGGAAGAAGCCCGTCATGTAGAGCCCCGAATTCAGCACCAGGAAGGCGATGATGAAGATGTAGGCGATGGGGCTGTTGAAGTACGAGCCGAACTCGCGGCGGAAGATGGTCATGGCATTGGACATCTACGCCACCCCCTTCCGGGCGGCCTCGCGGGCCTCGCGGGCGCGGCGCGTCAGGGCGATGAAGGTGTCCTCGAGGCTGAAGGTGGCCTCGTGCAGCTCGGTCAGCTCCCAGCCCTTCTCGCGGGCGAGGCGGTCGATGGCGCCGACCAGATCGCGGTCGAAGGGCCCGCGCACCTCGAAGCGGCAGCCGTCCGGCTCGCCCGCCGGCCGCAGCAGGGGCGCGACCCCGGTCACCTCGGCCAGGCCGCGCAGGTCGGTCTCGACCGCGTCGGCGAACTGGCGGGCGCCCACGCGGACGCGGTTGCTGCCCATGGCCTCGCGGGCCAGGCCGTGCACGTCGCCGTCGGCGATGATGCCGCCCTCGTTGATGATCACCACGCGGCCCGTGACCGGGCTCACCTCCTGCAGGATGTGGGTCGAGAAGATGATCGTCTTCTGCCCGGCGAGGCTCTTGATCAGCTCGCGGATGCCCAGGATCTGCAGGGGGTCGAGGCCGCTGGTGGGCTCGTCGAGGATGAGGATCTCCGGGTCGTGGATCAGCGCCTGGGCCAGGCCGGTGCGCTGCTTGTAGCCCTTGGAGAGCTCGCCGATGGTCTTCTTGAATTCGGTCACGAGGCCGCAGGCCTCGACGCACCAGTCGAGCCGGCTCGCGAGCCGGGCGCCGCGCAGGCCGCGGGCCTCGCCCACGAAGCGCAGGTACTCGTGCACGTTCATGTCCAGGTACAGCGGCACGTTCTCGGGCAGGTAGCCGATGCGGTGGCGCACCGCGAGGGGGTCCTTGAGGACGTCGATCCCATCCACCGTGACCGAGCCCGCGTCCGGGGCCAGGAAGGTGGTGATGATCTTCATGGTCGTGCTCTTGCCGGCGCCGTTGGGGCCCAGGAAGCCCAGGATCTCGCCTTTGTCGATCCGGAAGCTGACGTCGTCGAGCGCGCGCATGGTCCCGAAGGATTTCGTGATGCCACGAACTTCGATCATGGCGAAGTCTCCTCAGGGTTTGGCGGTTCAGGGGTTCGGAAAGCACACAAAAGAGCGCCCAATATAAGCGCAAAGGGGCCCAATGCGGCAACGGGTGAAAAGTTCCGGGGAAAATCGGGGCGCGGGCCGCTAGCGGACGAGTGTCAGCTTGCGCACCGCGTCGGGGCTGCCGGGCGCCGCGAGGCGCGCGAAATAGGTGCCGCTGGCCAGGCCGCGGCCGGCGTCGTCGCAGCCGTCCCAGGTGACATCGTGGTCGCCGGCGGCAAGAGAGCCGGCGACGAGGCGCCGCACGCGCGCGCCGCGCACGTCGTGGATGTCGAGGCGCACCGGGCCGCTGCGCGCCGTCACGAAACGGATCGTCGTGCGCGGGTTGAACGGGTTCGGCGCCGCGCGCAGGGTCCCGGCCGCCAGGCCCGGCACCTCGTCGGGGGTCGGCGTCACCTGCTGCCCGTAGAGCAGGGTGACCGGCAGCACCGACGCCCCGTGGGGATCGTTGGTCATGAAGATGACGTCGGACTCGTAGGTGCCCTCGGCCAGGCCCGCCGGATCGATGAGCACCTGCACCGTCGCCGAAGCGCCCGGATCGAGCCAGGCCGGGACGCCGGCCACCTGCAGCCACGCCGCCGGCGCGTACACCGCGCCGAAGACGAGGGGGAGTTCGCCGTAGTTGGTGATCTGCACGCCGAGGGGCGCCGACGCGGGCACGTAGTCCAGGGCCGCCGGGATGGCGATCAGGCCCGCTCCGGTGGCGTTGTCCCGGCCGCTGGCGGCCGGCGCCGCGGTCAGGTCGTGGGCCGTGGTCTCGAAGGTCTCGGCGAGCTGGGCCGGCGTCAGGCCGGGGGTCTTCTCCAGGGCGAGGCAGAAGGCGGCCGTGACCAGGGGGCAGGCCATGCTCGTGCCGTCGTAGGCGACGTAGCCGTCGAGGCCCGTGGTGCTGGTCACGGACACGCCGGGCGCGGCGAGGTCGGGCTTCATCAGGCCGGGCGGATACGGGTAGTCGTCGTAGGGCGTGTCGCCGTGGGGGTTGGCCGTGTTCCACTCGGTCGGGCCGCGGCTGCTGGTGGGGCCCACCTGCCAGGCGCTGTCCACGGCGCCGACGGTGATCACGGCCGCCGCGCCGCCGTTGGGCGCGTACCACGGGTTGGGGCAGTCGCCGGGGCTGCCGATGTCGTCGGGCAGGGCGTAGTGGCCGCCGGTGTTGTCGCCGTTGCCGGCGGCGCACACCCAGGGCACGTCGATGCTCAGGAGCAGTTCGGCGTTGTAGCGGTTGGCGACGCGCACGTCGTCCGGGGGCAGGGACCAGCCGGCGCTCATGGTGAAGATCTGCACGCCGTTGTCGAGCCCGAACTGGAGGCCTTCGACCATGTCGGCGAAATAGCCGGGCACCGTGCGCAGGACCATGAGGGTCGCGCCCGGCGCGGCGCCGGTGGTGGTGCCGTTGGTGCCGTCGCCCACGATCAGCCCGCCGGTGTGGGTGCCGTGGAAATAGGGCGCGTTGCCGTCGTAGGGGTCGTTGTCGTCGTCGACCGCGTCCCAGCCGTGGTTCGGATAGGCGGCGCCGCCGTCCCAAAGGTGATTCGCCAGATCCGGGTGGTCGTAGATGAGCCCGGTGTCGAGGTGCCCGACGAGCACCCCCGCCCCGGTGAGGCCCGCGGCCCAGGCCTGGTTGGCGCCGATGGTCGTCAGGTGCCAGGCGAGGGCCTTCGCCGCCGTCTGCGCGGCCGGTTCGGGGCTGGGACGGGCCCACACCTCGTTCTTGTGGTCATCGAGCCACATGCGGCCGACCTCGGGGTGGGCGGCCAGGCGCTGCACGCCGGACGGGGTCAGGGGCACCAGGAGGGCCCCGGCGAGCCACAGGGGCTCGGCCGCGCCGGCCTGGCCGGACTTGGCCAGGTCCGTGAGGTCGGCGGCGAGGCGCTGATGGGCGGTGTCGAGCTGGTGCCGGGCCGCGGCCGCGATCACCTCGCGCCGGGTGGCCCGGGAGGCGCCTTTCAAGGCGGCGGCCATGGCCGTCGGGTCGAGCCGCTCGGCGGGCACGACCATCACCCGCAGCATCTCGTCGGCCTTGGCCACGTCCAGGGCCGCGGCCAGCTCCGGCGCGACGACCGGCAGCTGGACCTCGCGGCGCGTCAGGGGCTGCGCGGCCAGGAGCAGGGCGTCGGCCCGCTTCGTCTCCGGGACGATGGCCGTCACCACCGCCGTGGGGTGGAAGCGCAGCTCGGGTTCGCCCGTGCGCCAGCGGAAGGTGCGCGCCAGGACGTTGTCGCTCTCGTCGCTCTCGGCCAGGTCGTTCTCCGGGTCGAGCACCAGGCGCAGGGTGTGGTCGCCGGCGGGCAGCACCACCGGGAAGTCCTCCAGCGGCACGTAGGTGCCGGTGGCCAGGCCGCCCTCGAGCACCCACGAGGCGGCGGGCTGGCCGTCGATCTCCAGGTCGATGAAGAAGGCGTCGGTCGCGTCGGCGAGGCCGTCGTTCAGGAAGGCGAAGCTCACCCAGGCGGTGTCGCCGGCGGCGACGTAGCCGTCGGAGCGCGCGCCGCGGATCATGTTGGCGACCAGGGCCGTGTCCCAGTCGGCGGGCGTGAAGGGCGCCAGGTTGGGCGCCAGGGCGTGCCGGCTCGTGTAGACGTTGTGGCCTTCGGTGGGGTAGTCGCGCCGGTCGATCCACGCGGCGTGGATCAGGTCGGTGCCCACCAGGCCGTCGGCCGAGTGGAACTGCGGTTCGACGCGCGGCTGCTCGGTCACCAGCTCGACGTCGCCGAAGAACGCCACCTGCCCGTAGCCCGAACCGAGGCGGCTGGCCAGCTCGAACTCGTCGCCGCCCGGCGGCGCGTCGAGCCACACGGCGCCCACCACCCCGTCGCGCGTGAAGATCGCCGGCCCGACGCTGTCGTACTCGTCGGCCACCAGGCCGTAGGGGCCGAACCACGAGGCGCCGGAGTCCCAGCTGTAGAGGTAGATGATGTCGCCGTCGCTGCCGATGCCGTCGCTCCAGTCGAGCTGGAAGACGGTGAAGACGTCGCTCCCCTGGCAGGCCAGGCGCGGGAAACCGGCGTTGTTCGACGTCCAGCCGGTCATGCTCGCCGGATCGCTGAACGAACCCGTATACGCGTCGGTGGCGATGAGGATCTCGGTCTCGCCCGTGTACGCGTCGACCTCGGCGTTGATGAAGTGCACCGTGCCGCCGCTCATGGCCACGTCGGGCCAGTAGTCGGCGTAGCCGTCGGGCAGGAACCAGTCGTAGGTCACCGAGTTGCCGCCGTTGCTCGAGGCCATGAAGACCAGGGTCCACTCGTAGGCCAGATAGTCGTAGTTGATGGTCAGCCAGCCGGCCGCGATGAAGACCTTGGCGAAGTCGCCGGCGCCGGAGACGGCGATGCTCGGCGTGGCGCAGGGCTCGCCCACGGCCAGGCCCTTGACCCACGCCCACTGGGTCGGCGCGTCGGGATTGGTGGTGCGCGAGCGCAGGATGTAGCCGTCGGCCCGCACCCACGTCACGTGCAGGTAGCCGCCGCCGTCGATGGCGATCTCGGGGTGGTACTCGTCCTCGAGGAAGCTCGGCATCTCCCACACCTGCCAGGTGGCGCCGTCATCGGTCGAACGGGCGATGTGGATGTCGCGGTCGGTGCCGCCGAGATCCTTGGCCGCGAACACGGCGTACAGGGTGCCGGTGCCGGGCACGGCGGCCACCGAGACGTACTCGTCGTTCATGTCGGTGGGGTTGGCGAGCTTCTGGTCGGCTGTCCACGGCGGGCTCTTGGCGGCCCGCCGTGGGGCGACCGGTCCGTCCAGCCGCGGGGGCACGACAGCCGGACTGGCGGTGGCGTCGGCGAGGTGCCGGCGCAGGAAATGGGGGTCGGTCAGGTGCTGGACCTGTGCCATCAGTGTGGGGGAAAGGTGATGTACCGGGCGAGACGCCTTTCCGACCCCCTTGGTCTGGTCGGTGAGGTCCACGTCGACGAGATCGGGACGGGTGGCCTTCAGGCCGGCCGCGCCGGCGGTGAGGCGATTCCGGTGCGGGGCGAGGGAGAGGGTCAGGGCCCTGTCTGCCTCCGTGCGCGGCGGCGCGACCCGAGTGGGCGTGCCCAGATCGTGGGCGAGGTCGCCGCCACGCACGGCGCCGCCGACCGTCCCCGCGGGGAGGCCGAGCAGCAACGGCAGGCAGAAGAAGGTGGCTGGCAGCAGGCGTCGCACCGGATCGCGTCTCCTTGCGTGGGCCTCGGCGGGCACGGATTCCCGCCGCGAGGACTTGATTGTATCATAAAACATCAAAAAAACTAAAGAATTTTTAAATAAAATGCGTGGCGGCCGGAAAGTTGTATCGTATATTTACGATCTACGATGAAAGGACTCCCATGGCGACCCCGAGCGTGTTCCCGACCGATCTGCTGGCCCTGGCCGACACGGCCAAGGCCCTGGCCCATCCGGCCCGGCTGCGCATCCTGCAGATCCTGGCCGCGACCCCGGGCTGCATGTGCGGCGACATCGTCGAGCAGCTGCCTCTGGCCCAGGCCACCGTCTCGCAGCACCTGAAGGAGCTGCGCCGGGTGGGCCTGATCCAGGGCGAGATCAGCGGGCCGCGACGGTGCTACTGCATCGACCCGGTGGTGCTGGAGCGCGCCGTGGCCGCCTTCACCACGCTGCTGGGGGCCATGTCCCCGTGCACCCTCCGAGGAGAGAACGATGACCCCGAAACCGGATGCTGCTGAGATCAAGAAGATGGTGACCGACGGCTACGGCGAGATCGCCCGCACGGGCGGCTCTTGCTGCGGACCCGCCGGCGACTGCGACAACCTGTCCGGCATCAGCTTCAGCAAGGGCTACCAGCAGGTCGACGGCTACGTGCCCGACGCCGACCTCGGACTCGGCTGCGGACTGCCGACCGAGGACGCCTTCATCAGGCCCGGCGAAACCGTGCTCGACCTGGGCAGCGGCGCCGGCAACGACGTCTTCATCGCGAGCACGCTCGTGGGCCCGACCGGCCGGGTCGTCGGCCTGGACATGACCGCCGACATGGTCGACCGCGCGCGGGAGAACGCCGCCCGCCTCGGCCGCACCAACGTCGAATTCGTCCACGGGGAGATCGAGGACATTCCGCTGGAGAGCGCCGTGGTCGACCTCGTCGTCAGCAACTGCGTCCTGAATCTCGTGCCCGACAAGGACAAGGCCTTCGCCGAGATCCACCGCGTGCTGAAGCCGGGCGGTCGCTTCTCCATCTCGGACGTCGTGCTCGCGGGCACGTTGCCGCCGGCTCTCGCCGAGGCCAGCCTGCTCTACGTGGGCTGCGTGGCCGGGGCCCAGCAGGAGGACGAGTACCTGGCCACCGTCGCGGCGGCCGGCCTGGTCGACGTGGCCGTGCAGAAGCGCCGCGAGATCACCCTGCCGGACGGCGTGGTGGAGAACGTGCTCGGCGTCGAGGGCGCGGCGGCGTTCGCCGCTTCGGGCGTGAAGATCCTGAGCATCACCGTGACGGGGCGTCGGGCCGCCGGCGCCTAGCGGCGGCGGGTGCGGCGCGGTGGCGTCAGGCCGCCGCGCGGAACCCCGTCGCCCCCGCGGAATCACGCCGGGGACGGCTTGGCAAGGGGCGCGCCAGCGGCTAACTTGACGGGGCCGTCGCAGGACGGCCGTCGGACTCGCCCGGAACGGGAGGTCGCGTGATGACCCTGCCCAAACCGGAAACCGGCCTGGCCCACTTCGTCCAGGTCCTGGGCATCGGCGTCTGGGCGCTGCTGCTCGGATCCCGGCTCCTCGTGTGGTCGCACCGCCCGGGGCGCGAGACGTTCCTCGACCGCCGCTGGGGCGCCATGGTCGGCGACGGGCGGACGGGCGGGGATGCAGCGGGGCCGCTGCTGCTGAAGATCGCGCTGGCCGTGTGCGTCGTCGGCTTCCTGATCAATCTCGTCGAGCACCTCGAGCGCGGCGTGCACTACAACCGCTCGCTGATCGTGGTGGGCGTGCTCTCGCTGCTCATCCTGGCGCTCGGTTCCGGTTGAGCCCGCGGGCGCCGCCGGCCGTCACCCGCAGCCCGTCCGGAGTCCGCATGCCCCGACCGCCCCGTCCCGAGAAGGTCGCGCCGAAGCTCTTCGAGTACAAGCTGCCCGGCGGCTGGATCGTGCTGGCCGGTCGCACCGACGAGGACAACGACCGCCTCTCCCTGAAGATCGCCAAGGCCAACGACTGGTGGTTCCACGTCAAGGGCCTGCCCGGCAGCCACGTGGTGCTGCAGGTGCCGGCGGGCGAGGAGCCGGACAACGCCACGGTGAAGGCCGCCGCGGCCATCGCCGCCTGGCACAGCAAGAAGCGCGAGGCCCGCCAGGTGGCGGTCAGCGCCACGCGCGCCCGCTACGTCACCAAGCCCCGGGGCGCCAAGCCCGGCACCGTGGAGATCCGCAAGGAGAAGGTGCTGAACGTGCGGCCGGGGCTGCCCGAGGAGAATCCGTGAGCGAACTGCTGACCGGCGCCTGGCTCGATTCCCTGACCACCGATCCCTATCTGCGCCTGGGCGCCATCGTCGCCGGTGCGGTCGTGCTGGCGCTGCTGGCCCGCCTCGTGCTCGTGCCGCTCCTGCGCCGGCTGGCCCGGCGCACCTCGTCGGACATCGACGATCAGCTCGTCGACCTCCTCGGCCCGGCCATCTTCCGCACGGTCATCCTGCAGGGGGTGAACGTGGCCGTGAGCGACTTCGTCCTCGATCCGCGTGTCGACCGGATCGTCGTGGCGATCACCGTGACCCTGATGGTCCTCATCTGGGGCCAGGTCTTCCTGCGGGGGGGCAATCTCTTCTTCGGCCGGCTGAGCGAGAACGCCGACCGCACCAACTGGATCCAGCCCCAGACCCTGCCGCTGGTCCGGTTCGTGCTGAAGGTGCTGCTGTTCGCGGTCATGTCCTACCTGATCATGTCGGCGTGGCGCATCAACCTGACGAGCTGGCTGGCCAGCGCCGGCGTGGTCGGCATCGCCGTCGGCTTCGCGGCCAAGGACACCCTCGCCAACTTCTTCTCGGGTGTCTTCATCCTGGCCGACGCCCCGTATCGCGTGGGGCAGTACATCATCATCGACGGCGACACCCGGGGCGTGGTCACGGAGATCGGCATGCGCTCGACGCGCCTGCTCACCCGGGACAACGTCGAGGTCACGGTGCCCAACGCCGTCATCGGCAACGCCAAGATCGTCAACGAGTCGAGCGGGCCGTCGCAGCACATGCGGGTGCGCGTCGACGTCTCGGTCGCCTACGGCAGCGACGTCGACCGGGTGCGCGAGGTCCTCGGCGCCTGCACGGTCGGGCTGGAGAACGGCGCCGACGACCAGCCGGGCGTGGTCCGCTTCTCTGCCATGGGCGCCTCCGGCCTCGATTTCCAGGTGCTGGTCTGGGTGAAGCATCCGGTGTACCGGGGCCGCCTCATCGACGAGCTGAACACGCGCGTGTACAAGGCGCTGGCCGCGGCCGGCATCGAGATCCCCTTCCCGCAGCGCGATCTGCACATCCGCTCGTGGCCGGCGGGTGAACAGGGCTTGTCAAGACCAGACGCCTGACGTAGACTCAGTCTGCGGCGGCAAGGGGGAGCCTCGCGCCGTATCCGGACCCACCCCTGGGACTGTGGAGAAACCATGAACAGGATCATGTGCCTGATCGCGTGCGCGTGCGCATGCGCCCTGGTGACGTTGGCCGGCTGCGGGGACGATCCGGCAGGCCCGAGCGCCGTGCCGGGGTTCCTGCACCTGACCACCCAGGCCGAGGTCGACGCCCAGGCCGGCCTGCGCGAGGTCTCGGGAGCCCTGACCATCGGGCCCAGCGACGACATCGTCTCCCTCGCGCCTCTGGCCGGGCTGGTGCAGGTGGGCGAATCCCTGCGGATCTTCGACAACGCCCGGCTGACGAGCCTGGCCCCCCTGGCCGATTTGCGGGGCGAGATCCCGATCGTCGAGATCGGGGGCAACCCGCTCCTGACGCACCTGAACGGTCTGGGCGGCGTGCGGCCCACCCAGACCTTCTCCCTGAGCAGCAACGCGGTCCTGGGCGATGTCTCCGGTCTGGGCGACCTGAGCGGCGTGCGCCGGATGCAGATCAACGGCAACCCCGCCCTGGCCGATCTGTCGGCCCTGGCGGGGCTCGACTCGCTGCGGCATCTCATTCTGCGGGCGGGGCACGCCGCGGCGACGCCGGCCCAGCTGGGGACCATGCCGGCGCTCGAGCGGCTCGAGCTGACGGGGATGCCGGGCGTGCGCGATTTCGCCTTGCCGGGTGCGCCCAACCTGGCCGAACTGCGGGCCATGGATCTGGCGAATCTCGAGGAACTGGGCGACCTGTCGGGGCTGTCCTCGCTGGCGAGCCTGATCGTCACGGGTGCTCCCCGACTCGCCCGCTGCGGCGCCGTCGGCGCGACGCCCGGCCTGGCGGTCCTCTCGGTGAACCGCGCGGCGCTGCTGACCGACGTCTCGGGCTTCACGGACCTGTCCGGGCTGGAAGTCCTCGAGCTGGACGAACTCTCCGCCCTGACGACCCTCGCCGGCCTGCCCGAACTGCCGGGCCTGCGGAACCTGAGCCTGGGCAACCTGCCCCTGCTCGCGGAGATGCCGGCCTGGACAGGGACCGCCCCGCTCGGCATCGTCGTCTTCGCCTGCGACGGGCTGGCGCGGTTGGCCGACCTGCCCCTGTCCGACCGGCTGCAGAACCTGTCGGTCGGGCACTGCCCGCTCGTGGCCGGCGTCGCGGAGCTGTCCGGGGCCACGGCCCTGCAGACCCTGACCCTGCGCGATCTGCCCGGCGTGGTCGGCCTGGACGGCCTGCAGATGCCGGCGACCCTGCGCTTCCTGCAGCTGAACGCGCTGGACGGGCTGACGAGCCTCGCCGGCGTCTCGGACCTGCCGCCGCAGCTGGAGCTCGCGCTGATGGACATGGACGGCCTGACCTCGCTCGCGGGCCTGGAGCAGGTCACGGAACTGGGCGCTTTGGTCCTGAGCGCCAACGCGGCGCTGACCTCGCTGGCGGGTTTGGAGAATCTCGCGGTCCTGCGCAGCCAGCTCCGGGTCTATGCCAACGAATCCCTGGTCGCCATCGGCGCCTTCGCCGCCGACCTCGCCGTCCCGCAGGTGCAGATCGCCGGGAACCCGGCGCTCGACCAGTGCGTCGCGGCGGGCCTGGTGGCCGGTTGGCAGGGTGTGCAGTCGGTCCAGATCACCGAGAACGGCCCCTGCGCCGAATAGCGCCGGGGCCGTCCTCCGTTTCGACGATGGCGAGGGGGGTCAGCGCACGTCCCGCGACACCACCTCGCCCTCGATCACCACGCCCGTGCAGTGGCTCGCGTACTCGAAGGGGTCGCCGTCGTAGAGGGCGAGGTCGCCGTCCTTGCCCACCTCCAGCGAACCCAGCCGGTCGTCGAGGCCGAGGATGCGGGCGGGCGCCAGGGTGATGGCCTCGAGCGCCGCAGCGGTGCCGAGTCCGTGGGCCGCGGCCACCGCCGCCTCGAACAGGATCACCCGCACCTTGGGCACGTAGCCCTCGTAGCCGCTCTGGATCGCGAAGGGGATGCCGCTCTCGCGGAGCAGGCGCGCCGTCTCCATGCTCGCGTTCTCCGTCTCGAAGAAGGCCCGCATCATGGTCGGATGCAGCAGCACCGGCACGCCGGACTCGCGGATCGCGGGCAGGATCTGGTGGGCCTCGGCGGCGCCGTCCAGCCACAGGCGCACGTCGAACTCGCGGGCCAGGTCCAGGGCGTTGACCAGGTCGCGGGTGCGGTGGGCGGTCACCATCAGGGCGAGGTCGCCGTCGAGGACCTTCACCAGCGACTCGAGATGCAGGTCGCGCGCCGGGGCCTCGACCTCGTCGTCGTCGGCCGCGCGCGCGGCCTGGCGGCGGTACTCGTCGGCCCGGATCAGGTCCTGGCGCAGCAGGGCCACGGTCTTGGCCCGGGTCGTGAACATCTTGCTGCCGCCGAAGGGTCCGGCGGGCGGGGTCAGCGTCACGGCGACCGCCGTCTCCCGCTGCAGCGCCGCCTCGTCCACCGTGGCGCCGCGGGTCTTGACGACCATGGTCTGGCCCGAGATGGGGGCGCCGGGGGAGTGCCCGGTGTGCACGGTCGTCACGCCGAAGCTGCGCACCCAGGCCACCAGCGCCTCCTGGGGGTTGTAGGCGTCGACCGCCCGCAGTTCGGGCTGCATCTTCTCCGACGTCTCGAGGTGGTCCTGGTCGTGGGCCTGGTTGAAGATGCCGGTCAGGCCGACCGTGCCGTGCACGTCGACGAGTCCGGGCGTGACCACGGCGGCCTCGAGGACCTCGTAGCCGGCGGGGATCGTGATCTCGGCGGCGGGGCCGACGGCGGCGATGCGGCCGTCGGTGACGACGACCACGCCGTCGGTGATGGGTGCGCCGGAGACGGGGTAGACCGTGCCGCCGCGCACCGCCACCTGGGCGGCGGCGGGCGCCGCCAGCAGGACGGCGGCGGTCAGGTTCAGGAAGAGCTTCATCACGACTCGCCTCCGTTCTCGTAGCAGCAGAGGAAGGGCTCGGTGTCCTTGCCGGCGCCCTGTCCGCCTTCGGCGTGCAGGCGGTCGTCGGCGTCGTCGATGTCGAAGACCTTCTCGCCGGCGACCCAGGTCTCGAGCACCCGGGTGTACGTGCTCAGGGGGTCGCCGTCGAGGATGACGAAGTCCGCGTCCTTGCCCCTGGCGAGGCTGCCGATGCGGTCGTCGAGGCCGAGCATGATCGCGCCGTTCAGCGTGACCGAGCGCAGGGCCGTCTCACGGTCGAGGCCGCCGCGCACACCCATGGCGGCCGAGCGCAGGAAGAGGCGGCTGTCGGTGATCCAGTCGTCGGTGTGGTAGGCGATCAGCGCGCCGGCCCGGGCCAGGACGGCGCCCGTCTCGAACTTCAGGTCGACGGCCTCCAGTTTGCCGCCCGGACTGTCGACGGTGATGATGCTGCAGCCGACGCCCGCGGCGGCGATCTGCCCGGCCACCTTCCAGCCTTCGCTCAGGTGGTGCAGGACGACCTTGAAGCCGAACTCCTCGCGCAGGCGCAGGACGGTCATGATGTCGTCGGCCCGGTGGGTGTGGTGGTGCACGACCCGCCGGCCGGCGAGCACCTCGACCAGCGTCTCGAGGTCGAGGTCGCGCGGCGGCAGCTTGGCCGGATCGCCGTCGGCCGCCGCGACCTTCGCCCCGTACTCCTGGGCGGCGATGAACTTCTCGCGCACCAGGTAGGCCGACTTGGCCCGCGTGCCCGGGAAGGGCGCCTGGCGCCGGCTGTTGGTGCCGTTGGCCATCTTCAGGCCGCCCATCACCCGACCGTCGGCGTCGAGGTAGGCCAGGTCCTCGGGAGTGAAGACGCGGGTGCCCGGCCCGGTGCGGCGCATCTTCAGGTAGATGGTCTGGCCGCTGCTGAGATAGGCGCTGCCGGGCATGACGTTCAGGGTCGTCAGGCCGCCGGCCACGGCGCGGCGGTAGCCCGAGTCGAACACGTTCAGGCCGTCGCGGATGCGCACGCCGGGCTGGATGGGGCCGCTGTCGTCGGCGGCGCGGAAGCCGCCGATGTGGCTGTGGGTGTCCACGAGGCCGGGCATGATGACCCGGCCGGACACGTCGACGAGGGTCGCGTTGCCGGGCACGCCGATGTCGTCGACCGAGCCGATGGCGCGGATCCGCCCGTCCTCGACCACGAGGACGCCGGCGGGGATCTCGGGGCCGTCGACCGGGATCAGGCGGGCGCCCACGAAGGCCGTGGGGGCGGCGGTGGCCGGCCGCGCGGTCAGGACGGCGGTCAGGAGAAGCAAAAGGACGAGGGGCAGGCGCATCGGGCGGGCCTCCGGGCTGCGGTCGGTTTGCGGGGTGAACGGGAGCGAGGATACTTGATTCTGATATTCGTTACCACCGCAAAGGCCCGGACCGGTACGCGCGGAGGCCCGGCACCGGGCCGGGCCTCCGTCGCGCCTGCGGGCCATGCGGATCAGCCGCCGAACTTCACCGTCAGGCCGCCGGCCGCCTCGAACTGCCAGATGCCCGAGCCGGAAACGCCGATGTCCACGCCGCCGGGGCCGAACCACACGCCGCCGCCCGCGTCGAAGATCGTGCTGTAGACCTTGAACTGCCCGCGCAGGCCCACCTTCTTGGCCTCGCCGAAGTAGGCCTTGAAGCCGGCGCCGAAGGCGACCGAGAACTTCGTCAGGCCCTCGAGGTCGTAGGTGTCGCCGTCGATGACCGCCGTGGCCTCGCTCGGGGAGAAGTAGGTGGCGCCCAGGGAGCCCGTCACGAACGGCATCACCGGGCTGCCCGGACGGCCGAGGGCGCGCACGGTGCCGATGTGCCAGAAGTTCACCGACATGTTCGACAGGGTGAACTTGCTGCCGATGCGCGGATCCCAGTCGAGGCTGCCGTCCTGGCGGGTGTAGCCGGCTTCGACCCACATCCCGGGCCGGATGGGCACGTCGACCGCGATGCCGAGGGCGCCGCCGGTGCCGGTGCGCAGCTTGCCCTGGTAGGTCTCGATGTTGCCGCCCCACATGCTGCCGTAGGTGGCGCTCACCTCGATGGGGGGCCGGGAGGCCTGGGCCGAGGCCAGGGCCGGGATCAGCAGGCTGGCGAGGGCCGCGACGGCCGTGATCGCTTGCGGGAATCTCATGTCATATCCCTCCGGGAGGATGTGGGAACGGTCGGCGTCGAACGTCGGTATCCTAGCCGGACCGGTCCGGCTTGTCGATCCCATTCAAGTCCGGGACGCGGCGACCGATGGCAGGCAATTAGTGCTGGGACCGGGACGGGGTCGTGGGGTAGTCTTCGCCGGGACGGTCGGCCGACCGTCCGGGGGAGAAATCCGGCACCGCCGGCCGCGGGCCCCTGAGGCCGCCCGCGGCCGCGACCACAGCGAGATGCGAACGCGATGACGGGAACCAAGGAGGCAACCCGATGAACAAGCGATACCTGAACATGACGACCCTGATCGCCCTGGCGGCGGTCCTGGTCCTGGCCGGATGCGGGGGCAAGCAGGTCACCCGCACCGACGTGCAGGAGCAGATCGACCTGAGCGGCGAATGGAACGACATCGACAGCCAGCAGGTGTCGGCGGCCCTGACGACCCAGATCACCGCCAGCCCCTGGGTCGAGGACTTCCGGGCGGAGAAGGGCAAGAAGCCCTACCTGATCGTGGGCACGGTGCGCAACAAGACGCCCGAACACATCCCGGTGAAGACCTTCATCGCCGATCTCGAGCGCAACTTCATCAACGGCGGCCGCGTGCGCGTGGTGGCCTCGGCCGAGGAGCGCGACGAGGTCCGCGGCGAGCGCGCCGACCAGCAGGAGTTCTCGTCGCCGGAGACCATGAAGCAGTGGGGCAAGGAGAAGGGCGCCGACTACATGCTCATCGGCGAGATCAACGCCCTCTTCGACACCGAGGGCGGCGACCAGGTGAAGTACTACCAGGTCGACGCCTACCTGGTCGATCTCGAGGACAACACGAAGGTCTGGGCGGGCTTCGAGAAGATCAAGAAGTTCGTCGGCAAGGGCAAGTACAAGCCCTGATGATGCGTCCGTTCCCGCGCATCCCGCACGACGCGTGCCGCGGCAGGAGGGCCGCCGCCCTGGCGGCCGTCCTGCTCGTGGTGCTCGTGCAGTCGGGCTGCGCGACCTACACCACCAAGTTCAAGGACCTGCGGCCCCAGTTCGCCGGCGGCCAGTACGACGCGGCCCTGGCCACGGTCGAGAAGGAGGCCGGGTCGAAGGACCGCGTCCTGTACTACCTCGAACGCGGCCTGATCCTCCACTACGCCGGACGATTCGCCGAGAGCAACGAGGCCTTCGCCGCGGCCGAGCGCACGGCCGACGATCTCTACACCAGGTCCATCAGCGAGGGCGCGCTCTCGCTCATCTCCAACGACAACGCCATCAGCTACCGGCCGCGCCCCTTCGAGATGGCGATGGTGCCCTACTACAAGGGACTGAACTACACCTACCTCGGCCAGCGCGAGGAGGCCCAGGTCGAGGCCCGCCGCGCGAGCCTGCAGCTCTCGAAGTACGTCGACGCCACGCTCGACGGCCTGCGCGCTGAGGACCGCGACGCCCTCGAGCGCATCCGCAACAACGCCTTCCTGCACTACTACAGCGGCATGGTGTACGACTGGGACGGCGAACTGAACGACGCCTTCGTGGCCTACCGCAACGCCGCCGTGGCCTACCAGCAGTCGCACGGCCTGCTGCAGACCGAGGTGCCGCCCCAGCTCGGCCGCGACCTGACCCGGGTCGGCGCCCGTCTCGGCTTCCGGGCCGAACTCGACCAGCTGCGGGCGAGCTGTCCGGATGTCTTCCGCGACGTCGACGACGACGGCCATCCCGTCACCCGCGAGGACTACGAGAAGCTGGCCGCCTGGCGCGGAGGCGAGGGCGAGGTCGTGCTCATGCTCGAGACGGGCTTCGTGCCCGAGAAGACCCAGGTGCGCTTCGACTTCCCGGTCTTCGAGAGCGAGGCCTACGACGATCCGAACTACTGGTCGTGGCAGATCTGGGCGGGGATGGGCAACACCCAGGCCTTCGTCAAGGGGCGGAAGGTCGAGTACTGGGTCTCGGTGGCCGCGCCCGAACTGCAGGACGGGCGGCCCGGTCCGGTGGCCGCCGCGCGGGTGAGCGCCGGCACCGCGGCGGGGCATGCCGTCTCGCACCGGGTCGAGAACCTCAGCCGGCAGGCGCGCCTCACGTTCGATGCCGAGAAGCCCACCATCTTCTTCAAGACGATCCTGCGCGGCCTGACCAAGTACCTGGCCAGCCGCGGGGCCGAGAAGGCCGGCGGCGACTGGGCCAAGCTCGCGGCCAACATCTTCGGCGCGGTGACCGAGAGCGCCGACACGCGCTCCTGGCTGACCCTGCCCGAGCACCTGCACCTGGTGCGTCTGAGCCTGCCGCCGGGGACGTACGACCTGCAGGTCGAACTGCTCGGGTACGACGGCCGCCCGCTGCACACCGAGACGATCGCCGGCGTGGCGGTCGACGCGGGGGACTGGACCTTCGTCTCCCGCCGGGTCTTCTGAGGTGGGGCGCCGCGCCCGGCAGCCCCGGCCCCGGCCATGACCGCTCCGCACCGCCGCATCCGTTTCCTCTTCGCCGCCCTGGTCATCGTGGCCGTCGTCATCCTGGTCTTCCAGTGGGACGCCCGGCGCCGCGTCGACCATCTCCAGGACATGATGGAGAGCCAGGGGCGGGCCATCGCCGACCTGGTGGCCGAAGCCAGCCAGCACGGTCTGGCGACCTTCGACTCGTGGCGGGACGAAGTCGAGCACCGGCTCGTGAACAACGCCCTCTGGCTGGCCTGGCTCGACGCCGAGGGCGGCCTGGACCGCGAACGGCTGCGCGGCTTCGCGGCGACGATGGGGCTGCACCGGATCCTGGTCTTCGGGCCCGACGGCCGCCTGGAAGGGGCGAGCCACGATCCGCCCGGAGGGGGCGGCGCCGGCGACCTGCGCCTGCCCGCCGGTTTCCTCGCCCCGCTGCTCGACGGCCGCGAGCCGTTCCGGGTCCACGGCTTCCGCGACGCGGCCCGACCGGGCGAGCAGCGTCTCGTGGCCGGGTCGGCGCGGCCCGGCGGCGGCGCCATCGTCGTCAACGTGACGGCCGACTCGCTCCACGCCACCCGGCGCGACCTCGGGCCGGGGCACCTGATCCGGTCGCTCGGCGAGGGGCCGGCGTTCCGCTACATCGTGATCCAGGACCGCACGGGCATCCAGGCCGCCTCGACCGCCGACCTCGACTACCCGCTCACCCTCGACGCGCCGTTCCTGGCCCCCCTGGAGGAGGGCGCCCGCTGGGTGAGCCGCGAGTACGAGTCCGCGGCGGGCGTGGTGTTCGAGGTGTCGCGAAAGGTGGCGCTGGGTGCGCAGCCGGTCTGGCTGCGGGTCGGTCTCGACGGACAGCTTCTGGCCGACATGCGGGCCGACACGCGGCGCCAGGCGGTGATGCGGCTGGCGGTGCTGCTGGGGGGGCTGGCCCTCGTCTCGGCCCTGACGTGGGCCTGGCAACGTCAGGGTCATCTCGATTCGGAGGTGGCGCGCATCAGCGCCGAGCTGCAGCGCCACGAGGTGGAGGCGCGGCGCCGCGAGAAGCTGGTGGCCATGGGGTCGCTGGGGGCGGGGGTCGCCCACCAGATCCGCAATCCCCTCAACAGCATCCACATGCTGGCGCAGGTGCTCGGCCGCCGCGCCGACCTGCCCGACGACGTGCGCCAGCAGGTGACCCACGTGCGCGACGAGAGCGCCCGCATCGAGCAGATCGTGCGCCAGTTCCTGCAGTTCGCCAAGCCGCGCGAACCCATCTGCGAGGAACTCGACCTCGCCGCGGTGGTGCGCGAGGTGACGGACCTGCAGGCGGCGGCGGCAGGGCCCGGCGGCCCGACCTTCTCGGCCTACGCCCCGGGTCTGACGGCCGAGGTGGACCGCCAGTTCGTCATCGAGATCCTCGAGAACCTCCTGCGCAACGCGGCGGCGGCCGTCGGCCCCGGCGGCAAGGTGCTCGTCTCGCTGATCGGAGCCGGTGACATGGCCGAGATCGTCGTCGCCGACGACGGGCCCGGCGTGCCGGCGGCCGATCGCGACCGCATCTTCGACCTCTACTACACGACCCGCCCCGAGGGGACGGGTCTGGGCCTGAGCCTGGCCGCCCAGATGGTCGCGGCCATGGACGGCAGCCTGGAGCTGGACACCGAACCGGGCCTCGACGGCCGGGGCGCCCGCTTCGTGGTGCGTCTGCCCCGCCACCGCGGCGGCGGCGAACGGAAGGACACGGAGACATGAGACGGGGCACGATCCTGATCGTCGACGACGAGCGGCGCCAGCGCGAGACCCTGGCCCAGGTGCTCGCCGGCTGGGGCCACGACGTGCTCGAGGCCGGCGGCGGCGAGGAGGCCCTCGCCCGGCTGGACAACGCGGCCGTCGATCTCGTGCTCAGCGACCTGCGCATGCCCGGCCTGTCCGGCGACGAACTGCTGGCCCGGTTGCGGGAGACGCGCCCGGACGTCGACGTGGTCCTGATGACGGCCTACGGCACCATCGAGGGCGCCGTCGCGGCCATGCGCCAGGGCGCCGCCGACTTCGTCACCAAGCCGCTGGACCTCGACCAGCTGGAGGTCGTCATCGACCGGACCCTGGCCCGGCGCGATCTCGTGCGCGAGAACAAGGTGCTGCGGCGGCGCCTGGCCGAGACGTCGGCGGGCTTCCGGCTCCGGGGCACGTCGCGCGCCCTGGCGGTGGTGCTGGACCGGGCGGCCCGGGCGGCCGAAACCGACGCGACGGTGCTCGTGCGGGGCGAGAGCGGCACCGGCAAGGAGCTGCTGGCCCGCTCGCTGCACGACCTGAGTCCGCGCGCCGAGGGGCCGTTCGTGCCGGTCAACTGCGCCGCCCTGCCCGAGACGCTGCTCGAGAGCGAGCTCTTCGGGCACGTGCGGGGGGCGTTCACCGGCGCGGATCGCGACCGTCCGGGCCGGGTGGCCCAGGCGGCGGGCGGAACCCTCTTCCTCGACGAGATCGGTGACGTCTCGCCGGGGGTGCAGGTGAAGCTGCTGCGCTTCCTGCAGGAGCGGGAGTACACGCCCGTGGGCAGCGACACCGTGCAGCGGGCCGACGTGCGGGTCGTCGTCGCCACCCACCGCGACCTCGAGGCGCGCGTGCGCGAAGGCGCCTTCCGCGAGGACCTCTTCTTCCGTCTCAACGTCGTGGACCTGGAGCTGCCGCCGCTGCGGGAACGGCGGGAGGACATCCCCGAACTCGCGGGGCACTTCCTCGCCCGCTACGCGACGCGCTACGAACGGCCGGCCCGCACCTTCAGCGCCGAGGCCATGGCCGCCCTCATGGGGCATGCCTATCGGGGCAACGTGCGGGAGCTCGAGAACATCGTCGAACAGACCGTGGTCATGACGCGGGGCGAGGTGGTCCACTCGGACGACCTGCCGGCGGCTCTCACCGCGCGGCGCGGGCCGGCGGCCCCGAACGGCGACGGCGCGCCGGGCTGGGAGAGCGTCGGCGGCGACCTGCCGCGCTGGCTCGAGACGCTCGAGAAGAAGATCGTGCTGGAAACCCTCGCGGCCTTTTCCGGCAACCAGAGCAGCGCGGCCCGCCGGCTGGGCCTGACCGAGAGCGGACTGCGCTACAAGCTCGGCAAGTGGAGGGACGACGACGAAGGCTGAGCACCAGGCGAACGGCAGCTCGCGCGCCCCGCGGACCCTCCGCGGGGCGCTTCGTTTTCTCGCGGAGTTCCGCGCCGGCGGGGGCACAGGCCCGCAGGAAACTGCGAACCGTCCCGGCAGGTTCACGAATCGGTACGCTGGGAGATGTCGTGTAACTTCATGTGATCGTTTCTGTTGCAGAAAAGTCGGGTCGGTGCGGTCGGCATGGTCCGTCGGTTGCAGAGGGGCCGGTGTGAGCATGGGGAGATCATGGCAACCGCCCAACGGAGGCACTGAGATGAAGCACTTGACCATCATGATTTCGCTGGCCGCGCTGACGATCCTGTTCGCGGCGGCGGCCCAGGCCCAGGACTTCGGACCCGGACAGGGCAACGGCGTCTGCCAGTTCATCGACGAGGACGGCGACGGGTTCAACGACCTCGCCCCCGACGCCGACGGCGACGGCATCCCCAACGGCATGGATCCCGACTACGTGAAGCCCGAGGACGGCACCGGCAGCGGCAACCAGTACAAGTGGGCCTACGCCTACGGCGAACTGGTGAAGCAGATGTTCGGCCAGGCCGAGCAGAAGGCCATGGGCGTCGACGGCAGCGGCCACTGGGGTCCCGGCGACGGCACCGGCGATTGCATCGGCGACGGCACCGGCGGCGGCGCCTTCGGCCCCGGCGCGGGCACGGGCGACGGCACGGGCGACGGCACCGGCACCGGCAGCGAAGGCGGCGTGCAGCAGCAGCGGAAGGGCCGTCGCTAGGACGGCCGGGTGCGGGCGGGGCTGCGGCCCCGCCCGGCCCCCACGGAACCGGATGGCGAACCGCCGCGACGAAGCACGACGAGACGAACGACGAGACGAACAGCAGGAACGGGAACGGAAACGGCGCGCGAGCGCAGGATGAAGAACCGACGGGGCCCAGGGCTCCGCACCCCCGGAAGAAGAGAAGGATGATCGCCCGCAACCGGCAGCACCCCCACGCGACGAGACGCCCCGGCGGCCTGCTGGCCCTGGCGGCGATCGTGTGCGCGGCGACGGGGGCGACGGCCGGCGACCTGAGCGGGTCCTTCAGCCTCGGCACCGGCTACTACGACCATCCCCTCGGCATCGAAGGCGAGACTCCGGCCGGCTTCCTCACGCAGGCCCTGCGGATCTCGACCCGGCTCGGCGCGTCGCCCACGACGTCGCGGCCGCTGCCCGATGTCGTCAAGCTGGGCTACGAGGGCAACGCGAGCCAGTTCGACAACGAGACCGAGCTGGGCAACATGCGCCACGCCCTCGGACTCGAGTACTTCCACACGAGCCCCGTCGCCGAGGGCGACCCGCGGGCCCACTCGCTGAGCCTCGGCGCGCAGGGAGCCCTGCGCCGCTACGAGGGCGGCTACACGATCTACGACTACCACGAGCTGTACGCGTACGCGGCCTTCCGCCGCCACGCGGGGACGAACACGCTCTGGTCCGGCTTCGGGGCGCTGCGGCTGCGGCGCTACGGGGAGCTGCCGGAGGAGAGCTTCGTCGAGCCGCACGGTCAGCTCAAGGTCCAGCGGTTCTTCTCGGGCCGCACCACGCTCGGACTGTCGGCCCGGTTCGGCGTGAAGACCTACAACGACTCGGCCGCGTCCGCCGTCTGGGGCACCCCTAATCTCCCCTCAACGTCTCAGGCGGCGGCGCGGCTGGAATTTTCGCAGGGAGTGTCCGACAGGGTGGGTTTGCGGGTAAGGGTGGACTCGCGCCACACCCTGTCGGACTTCCCGTACTACGTGTCCGAGGACATCTTCGACAGTCCGCTCCTGGACACGTACGCCCACCAGGGCTGGGATGCCCTGGCGGTCCTGAAATGGCTCGCCCCGCTCCAGGTCTGGACCGAACTGGGCTATTCCCGCGGCGAGCACGACTACGGTTCGCTGCTCTTCGCCGGCACGCCCGCCGGACAGACCCGGGACGACAGTGTGGCGGAGATCTTCACGACGTTGCGCCGGCGTCTGGCCGGTCACCGGGACGGTCCGGAGCTGCAGCTGACGGCCGGCTGGCGGGACCAGCGAAGCACCATCGACACCTACACCTACGACGGCCTGTTCGCCCACACCTCCCTGGCCTGGAATTTCTGATTTTTTCGCTGGGAAAAGCGTTTCGAATTCGATAAGATGAACTCAGACAACAAATTACTACCGTAGTGGTAGGATTTGATCCCGGAAGGAGGTCGGCACCGCTGCTATTCGGATGTGTGGAGTAGGCGTAGGAGGGGAGAGCTCCATTCGACACTCTCGCACCAATAGCGAACAGGAGAACGCATGCGTTCACGGTACGTCATTCTCGCCGCCCTGCTGCTCCTTGCAGCCGGCACCGTCTTCGCCGCCCCCGCCTCGCGCCCCTTCGCTCCCGTCCAGAACGGCTTCGACGCCGTGGGTACCCGGGAGGCGACCTTCCATCCCGAGCGCGTCCTCGTGCAGTTCCGCGCCGCCAACGTGGAGAAGGCCATGCTCGCCGTGCCCTTCGTCCGGGGCGCGGAGATGCCCGGCGCCCGCACCGGCATCGCGTCGGTCGACGCGCTGCTCGCGCGCGACGGGGTGGTCCGGGTCTCGCGGCCGTACGATCGTCCGGCCCGCATGGACAAGGCCGCCGAACTGGGCGTCGACCGCTGGTTCCTGCTCGAGGCGCCGGGAGCCGACGTGCAGGCCCTCGCGGCCGACCTGGCCAAGGACCCGACCGTGGCCCACGCGACGGTGGACTGGTACGCGTTCCCGGCGTCGGTGCCGAATGATCCGCTCTACGCCGACCACTGGGGCCACAACAACACGGCCCAGATGATCTCCTACGACTGGTCGACCTACAGCCACACGGGTCCGACCGTGGGCACGGTGGGCTTCGACAGCAACGCCCAGGCCGCCTGGGACCAGACCTACGGTGATCCGAACGTCGTCATCGCCATCATCGACAGCGGCGTGGACATCTATCACGAGGACCTCAGCTGCACCGCCGGCTACGACTTCGGCGACAACGACACCAATCCGATGGACGACAGCCGCAGCGCCGGCCACGGCACCTGCTGCGCCGGCGTCACCGCCGCCGTGGCCAACAACGGCACCGGCATCGTCGGCATCGCCGGCAACTGCACGATCATGCCGCTGAAGGTGGCCGACCGCCGCGGCAGCATGAGCTTCACCTCGATCACCAACGCCCTGTACTACGCGGCCGACCACGACGTGGACGTGATCAGCATGAGCCTCGGCGCGGCCATCAGCAGCGACGCGGCCACCGACGCGGCCATCGCCTACGCGTACAACGCCGGCTGCACGATCCTCGCGGCCACCGGCAACGAGAACAACAGCGTCATCTCGTACCCGGCCATCAACGAGTACGTGATCGGCGTCGGCGCGGCCTCGCCCTGCGGCGACCGCAAGCGCAGCAGTTCCCTCTCGACCGAGCTGAACCCCGGCGTGTACGCCGATCCGAACGGCTACACGTGCGACGGCGAGCGCTGGTGGGGCTCGAACTACGGCCCGGCGACCCAGGACGACCGGGGCGCCGTGGACATCATCGCCCCGACGATCGTGCCGACGACCGACATCTCGGGCAGCGCCGGCTACGACGCGGGCAACTACGACATGTTCTTCAACGGCACCTCGTGCGCGACGCCGTACGCGGCGGGCGTGTGCGCCCTGATCAAGTCGGCCTTCCCGGACTACACGCCGGCCCAGGTGCGCGCGCAGCTGGTGTCGACGGCCCAGGACATCGTCAACGTCGAGTCGGGCGCCGGCTGGGACCGCTACAGCGGCTACGGCATGGTCGACGCGGCGGCGGCGATCGCCGGCGGCGGCGGCCCGGTGGAGAACCCGCCGGTGGCGGCCTTCAGCGGCTCGCCCACCAGCGGCGACTACCCGCTCGTGGTGGCCTTCAGCGACCAGAGCGCCAACGCCCCGACGAGCTGGGCCTGGACCTTCGGCGACGGCGGCACCGCCACCGTGCAGAACCCGGACCACACCTACGCGGCGGCGGGCGTCTACACGGTCTCGCTGACGGTGACCAACGCCTACGGCGCGGACACCGAGATCAAGACCGGCTACATCACCGTGACCGAGCCCTCGGCCGGCGGCGGCACCATGCACGTGGCCGACATGAACGTCTACAAGGTGCTCAGCGGGCGGAAGTACTACGGCCGCTGCGACGTGAGCGTCGTCGACGACACCGGGGCCCCGGTGGCCGCGGCGACCGTCACCGCCACCTACTCCGGCGACATCAGCGGCACGGTGAGCGGCGTGACGGGCAGCGACGGCTGGGTCACGCTCTCGACCCTGACCAAGGCCTACGCCAATTCGCCCTTCTGCTTCACGGTGACCAACGTGACCCACGCGACGCTGGACTACGCCAGCGGGGACAACCTCGTCACCCAGAGCTGCGAGGGGGGCGACGTGTACGGTGCGGAGAGCGGCCGCGTCGTCGGGCTGACCGGACTGGGCCGCAACTGGCCGAACCCGTTCAACCCGCAGACGGACATCGCCTTCAGCCTGGCCCGGGAGGGCCGGGTGCGCCTGGCCGTGTACAACGTCAAGGGCGAGCTGGTCGACGTGCTCGCCGAGGGCGTGTACGGGGTCGGCGAGCACGTCTTCACGTTCAACGGCCAGGACCGGCCCAGCGGCGTGTACTTCTACCGCCTCGAGGCGCCGGGCTTCACCGAGACGCGGAAGATGATCATGTTGAAGTAGATCCGCCCGGCGGACCTGCACGGCAGGGGGCGGCCCGGCGGCCGCCCCCTCGCCGCATCCGCGAACCGGACTTCCCCGCGGCGCCGTCGGGGCTTATCATGGTCGCGCCCTCGCCGCACCGCGAACCCGTCCCCGGAGCGCCCATGGAACCGAACGTCCAGCACCTCGTCGAGAAGATCCGCGACGCCATCATCGGCGACGACCGGGCCCTCAGCGGCCCCTACGGCCCCCGGCGCATGACCTACGCCGACTACACGGCCAGCGGGCGTTCCCTCGAGTTCATCGAGGACTTCATCGCCGAGGAGGTGCTGCCCCTCTACGCCAACACGCATACCGAGACGTCGCGCACCGGCCTGCAGACCACCCGTTTCCGCGAGGACGCGCGCCAGATCATCCTGCAGGCGTGCGGCGGCGACGAGAGCGACTGCGTCATCTTCTGCGGTTCGGGGGCCACCGGCGCCATCAACAAGCTCATCGACATCCTGAACCTGAGCCTGCCGCGCGACCTCGAGGAGAAGTACGACCTGGCGTCGCACATCCCCAAGGACGATCGCCCCGTGGTCTTCATCGGACCCTACGAGCACCATTCGAACGAACTGCCCTGGCGCGAGTCCATCGCCGACGTGGTGACCATCGCCGAGGACATGGACGGCCGCATCGATCAGGCCCACCTCGAGCGCGAACTCGTGAACCACGCCGCACGGCCCCTGAAGATCGGGTCGTTCTCGGCGGCGAGCAACGTGACCGGGATCGTCTCGGACACGGCCGGCATCTCGCGGCTGCTGCACCGCCACGGGGCCCTGGCCTTCTGGGATTTCGCCGCGGCGGCGCCCTACGTGAAGATCGAGATGAACCTGCGCGACGGCGATGACGGGGGCGCCGGCCTGACCTACAAGGACGCGGTCTTCATCTCGCCCCACAAGTTCATCGGCGGTCCGGGGACGCCGGGCCTCCTGGTGGTCAAGCGCGCGCTGGTGAAGAACACCGTGCCCACCGTGCCGGGCGGCGGCACCGTCTCCTACGTGAGCTCCGACAAGCACACCTACCTGCCGGACGTCGAGCACCGCGAGGAGGGGGGCACGCCGGCCATCATCGAGGCGATCCGGGCCGGGCTCGTGTTCCACCTGAAGAACGCCGTCGGCGAGGCGAACATCGAGGCGCTCGAACACCGCTTCGTGCAGCGGGCGGTGGCGGCGTGGGGGGAGAACCCGGACATCCAGATCCTGGGCAACCTGGCGGCCAAACGGCTGTCGATCGTCTCGTTCGTGATCCGCAGCGGCCGGCGCATCCTGCACCACAACTTCGTCGTCGCCCTGCTGAACGACCTCTTCGGGATCCAGGCCCGGGGCGGCTGCTCGTGCGCGGGGCCCTACGGCCACCGCCTGCTGGGCATCGACCTCGCCCGCAGCATGAAGTACCACGAGGCCATCAGCGCCGGCGCCGAGGGCATCAAGCCCGGCTGGGTGCGCGTGAACTTCAACTACTTCATCAGCGACGACGTGTGCGACTTCATCATCCGGGCCGTGGAGTTCATCGCGCGCGAGGGCTGGCGCTTCCTGGCCCACTACGACTTCGAGCCGGAGACCGGCATCTGGCGCCACCGCGAGCAGCCGCGCGGCACGAGCCTCCGCCTGCACGACATCAGCTACTGCACCGGCAAGATGCAGTACCGCTCGCACCACGTGACCGAGCCCGAGAGCGCGCTGCGGGAGTATCTCGACCAGGCGGAGGAACTGGTCGCCGGCTGGCGGGACGCCGCCGCCGTGGCGCCGGTCGCGTCCGCGGTGAGCCTGGACCCCGCCCTGGAGCCGCTGCGCTGGTTCCCCCTGCCGGGCGAAGGGCGTTGAGCCGGTTCGTCCGGTGCGCGGGGCTGGTGGCCCTGGTCGTCCTGGCCGGGTCGAGGCCGGCGGTCGCCGCGGAACGGCCCCTGCTCCTGGGGGGCGACGTGTCCCTGCTGCCCCTGTGCGAAGACGCGGGCGTGACGTACACGGTCGCGGGCAAGCCGGGCGAGGCGCTGGCGATCCTCGGCGGCAGCGGTTGCAACACCTTCCGCGTGCGGCTCTTCGTCGCGCCCGACCCGGACGGGGCCGCCTGCCAGGACCTGGCCTGGGTCGCCCGGCTCGGGGCGCGCATCAAGGCCCGCCACGCCACCTTCCTGCTCGACCTCCACTATTCGGACACCTGGGCCGATCCCGGCCGTCAGGAGACGCCGCGGGCCTGGAGCGGACTCGCTCCCGACGCCCTCGCCGCCCGCGTCGAGTCGTACACCGCGGCGGTCGTGGACTCGCTGACCGCGGCGGGCGCCCGGCCGGACATCGTGCAGCTGGGGAACGAGATCACGCCGGGCCTGCTGTGGCCGGCGGGGCGGCTGGACGGGAGCGAGGCGGCGTGGGTCCGGCTGGCGGCGTTGCTGCGGGCGGCCGGCCGCGGCGCGCGCCGGGCGGATGCCGATGGCGGCACGCCGCTGCTGCTGGTGCATCTGGCCACGGGCGGCGACCCGGCGGCGACGCGGTGGTTCCTGGCCGGACTCGCACGGCACGACGTCCCCTACGACCTGGTCGGGCTCAGCTACTACCCGTGGTGGCACGGCGCGCCCGACGACCTGGCGGCGACGCTCGACGTCGTGGCGACCGAGTTCGGGCGCGACGTCCTCGTGGTGGAGACGGCCCAGCCGTGGCGGGAGGGGCCGGAGCCGGCGGCATCCCCGTTCCCGGCCACGCCCGCCGGCCAGGCGGCCTTCCTGTGCGAGGTCGTGCGCCGGGTGCGGGAGACGCCCGGGGGCCACGGGCGCGGGGTGCTGTGGTGGGCGCCGGAGGGGATCGCCGCCCCCGGCGTGCCGGCCTGGCGCGCGGGCGACTGCGCCCTGTTCGACGCCGCCGGCGAAGTGCTGCCCGCGCTCGACGCGTTCCGCGCCCCGGACTGACCCGGCCCGCCGCGCGCTAGCGACCGCCGGACGTGAACTGGATCCCCACCGCGAGCACCGTGTCCAGCTGCGAGAGCTCGTCGGTGCGCACGTCGCCCACCTCGAAGTAGGTGGTGTGGAAGTGGGCGTCGAAGTCGACGCGCAGGGCGGCCGTGGGGCTCAGGGGCATCCAGCCGCTGAGGCCGAGCACGCCGGTCATGATGTTCCCGCCCTCGATGAAATCGTCGTAGTTCGTGCCCTGCAGGCCGACGCCGCCGTGCAGGATGAACCGCTTCTCGCTGCCCAGGGCGACCGCCAGCTGGGCCGATCCGTAGAACAGCGCCAGGTCGACCGACGCCGCGTCCGGGTCGCCGAAGATGTCGGCGGCGAGGGACGAACGGCCGTAGTGACCGCTCAGATCGAGCGAGACGGTCTCGTTCAGGTAGATGGCGATGCGGCCGCCGAAGCCGAGGGTGGCGTCGAAACGGGCGGTGATGCCGTCCTGGTCGACGACGTCGGTCGTCGGGTTGATGTAGGCCACCGAGGGGATGATGTCGACGCGGGAGTCGGCGCGGGCGGGGGCGGTCGCCGTCAGGGCGACGATCAGCAGGGAGAGCGGGAGCAGGGTCTTCATGGTCAGGTCCATCCTGGGCATGGGGGGCGCGACGGGGTCGCGACAGGTTGCTTCGACCGGACATGCGGAACCGCGGGGCCGGGTGCGCAATCGCCGGGCGGGGCCGGGTCAGCGCACGCCCTGGCCGGCGACCACGGCGCGCAGGGTGGCCGCGACGATGGCGAGATCGAGCAGGGGGGACATGTTCTTCAGGTAGTAGAGATCGTAGCGCAGCTTCTCGCGGGCGCCGGCCACGCCCACGCCGTAGCCGAAGTTCACCTGCGCCCAGCCGGTCAGGCCCGGCTTGACGAGATGCCGGTAGGGATAGGCGGGGATGGCCTCGGCCAGGTCGGCCACGAAGGCCGGCCGCTCGGGGCGGGGCCCGACGAAAGCCATCTCGCCGCGCAGGATGTTCACGAGCTGGGGCACCTCGTCGAAGCGCGTGCGGCGCAGCCAGCGGCCGACCGGGGTCACGCGCGGATCGGCGGGGCGGGCCCAGGCCGGGCCGCTGCGGGCCTCGGCGTCGATGGACATGGTGCGGAACTTGAGCATGGTGAAGGGGCGCCCCCCGCGACCGACACGCTGCTGGCGATAGGTGACCGGACCGTCGCCGGCGAGGGCGATGGCCGCGGCGACCACGGCACAGGGCACCGCCAGCAGCGTGAGCAGCGTGCCGGCCAGCACCTTGTCGCCGAGCGCCTTGGCCCGCCACTGCCAGGGCGAGACGCGGTGCGGTCCCCAGGCCAGCGAGTTGAGGCTGTCGCGGCGCTCGAGCAGGAGCTTGTGGCAGATCGACTCGTAGAAGTCGCCGCTGTCGATGATCTCGACGCCGGCGAGGCGACAGGCGACGAGGGTCCCGAGGAAGGCGGCGGGCTCGTCATGGCGCAGCGACATCACCACCGTGTTCACGCGGTGGCGTCGGACCACCTCGGCCAGGGAGCCCAGTCCGCCGAGCAGCGGCAGGTCGGCGCTGCGGCAGGCCCCGGGGCAGTCGTCGCAGCCGAGCATCCCGACCATCTCGAGGCTGTCGCCGTGGGTGCGGCGCACCTCTTCGACGACCAGGGGCAGGCAGTTGCGGTCGCCGACGATCAGGATGCGGCCGTAGTGGGCGCCGTGATTGAAGTGGTGCAGCACGACCCATCGCGCCAGCCAGGCTCCGGTCACGCACACCCCGGTGGCGCCCGCACACGACAGGACGAGAGACGGCCAGGCCGGACCCGCGAAGGGCCGCACCGCCAGCAGCAGCACCGCCAGGACCGGCAGGATGAGGGCGGCGGCGGCGCACAGGCGCAAGGGCAGGCCCTGGCCGGCGTAGACGCAGCGACGGGAGTAGAGCCCGCAGAGCCAGAAGCCCCCCTGCACGAGCAGCGGGCAGGCGACGACGGTGGCGACGAGCAGGGGGGTGTCGGAGGCGGCGACGAGCCGGCGGGGCAGACCCGTCCAGACGGCCGTGGCGGCCAGCGCCGCGGCCGGCAGCCCCACTTCGAAGAGCAGGGTGCAGGTCACCCGGCGCGGCAGGTGATGCCGGACGAGCAAGGACAAGGAATCCCCCGGACGACGAGACCGTGGGCGAGCCCCCACAAGGTAGTCGGAAACCGGGGGGCCGCATCCCGGGACGCCGTCCCGCTACTCCGTCGCGAGGAAACCCAGGCCCGACCGGGGCACGCGCCGCGCCGCGAGCAGCACGGCGATGAACTCGCCGGCGTCGCCGGCCCGGTGGGGGTTCACGTAGGTCCACACCACGGCCCCGTCCGGGGCGACCTCGAGCAGGCGGCCCCCGGCGGCCTCGGTGACCAGGACGTTCCCGCCGGGCAGGGGCTGGACGCTGCCGAGCCAGGCCGAGAAGAGCTCCTCGCCGGGCCGGCCGCCGAAGGACCAGCGGATCCGCCCGGTCAGGGGGTCGACCCGCAGCACGCGCGAGCGGTCGAAGGCCTGCAGGGGGCGGCTGGCGCCCAGATTGTCGAACAGGAGCAGGTCACCGTCGGGCAGGTACACGGCCTGGTGCTGGCGGTGCCAGGGTCCGGCCGCGGCCCACTTCACGCGGTGGGTCGTCGCGTCGAGGGCCACCACGGTGCTGATGTTCCGCAGGGAGACGAGGATGTCGCCCGGGCCGAAGAGATCCGCCTGGTCCGGCGAGGGCGTTTCGATGCGCCACACCGAGTTGGCGTGGAACACGTCGGGATGGGCGATGCGCTGCAGGATGGGGGCGAAGTCCGAGGCGCCGATGGCCTCGAGCAGCGGGATGCGCTCGCGGATGTGGCCCGACGCGTCCATGAGCAGCACGTCGTCGACCAGCAGGTTGCGGAAGGGGACGGTGCCCGCGCCGAGATGGGCCTCGAGGTCGGCGGGGGGCACGAGGCGGCGGGCCAGGGTGAGGATGCCGCCGTCCGGCAGGAGCTGCAGGTCGTGGTGCTGGAGCGAGGCGTCGCGCCAGAGGACGCGCCCCGCGCGGTCGACCCGGAAGATGCCGACGTACTCGAAGAGGCCGATCAGGTCGCCGTTGGGCAGCACCTCGGCGCGCCGCAGGAACTCGCGGTGCTCGGGGTGCACGGGGAAGGGGACACTGTCGGGCCACACCGTGCGGAAGGGAACCTCCCAGGTGTGGACCGGGCGGCCGTCGCGGTCGATGAGGGTCGCCACCGGGGCGTGGCCGGAGCAGACGAGGGTCAGGCCGGGGGCGCAGCGGGTCGAGTCGAGGGTGGCGGCGCCGCGGGTGTCCGGGCCGGCGCGGTAGCCGCCGAGGTAGCCCACCGACTGCAGGCGGCGCAGCTCGCGGTCGCCGGCTTCGGCGACGGGGGCGGTCGGATACCAGCGGCCCTGCAGGTCGTCGCGCCGGATGTCCGGTTCGGTGATGGCGATGCGGCGGGGGCCGGTGTTGCGGCGTCCCCGCTGGAAACCGACCAGGAAGGCGGCCGCGAGGGCGGCGCCGAGGCAGGCCAGCAGGATCAGGCGCCGGATCACCGGCCCGCCGCCGGCGCGTGGACGAGGGCGACGATGGCCTCGAGCCCCTCCCGGTCGGCGGGGCCGAAGGCGTCCGGCTGGTCGGAATCCACGTCGAGCACGGCGACGACGGCGCCCGTGGCGTCGCGCACCGGCACCACGATCTCGCTGCGCGAGCGGCTGTCGCAGGCCACGTGTCCGGGGAAGGCGTGCACGTCGGGCACGAGGACGGTCTCGCCGCCGCGGAGGCCGGCCCAGCACACGCCGTCCGGCGGGGGCAGCTTGGCGCAGGCCAGGGGTCCCTGGTAGGGCCCGACGACGAGGTCGCCGTCGACGAGGCGGTAGAACCCCGTCCAGAAGAAGTGGGGCAGCTTGGCGTGCAGCAGGGCGCAGATCGTGGCCATGCGGGCGACCGGGTCGGTGGTGGCCTTGGGGCCTTCGTCGAGTTGGGCGGCGAGCTGGGCGGCCATGCGACCGTAGCGGGCCAGGAGCGTGGCGGAATCGGGAGAAGCGGACATGGGTTTCCTTCGCGGGTCGGGCTCGGTGCCGGGGCCGCCGGCGGCGGCGCGTCCCGACATTCTGCGGCCGGTCGGGGCCGGACGCAAGGGCGGGCCGCGGCTGGCCGGCGTCGGGCCGTTCCGCGTGGCGCTTGACGCCGGCCCGACCGGGCGTTTTCCTGTGCGCAGTCGCATCGCGCCCCCGACCCACGGCAGGAACCCATGTCCGCACCCGCTCCGCCGACCGCGCCCGGCCTCTTCTCGCGCCCGCCCTACTGGGCGGCGGGCTTCGGCACGGCGCCCGAACTGCCCATGTCCCGGGCCGAGATGGACGCCCTCGGCTGGGAGGCGTGCGACGTGATCCTCGTCACCGGCGACGCCTACATCGACCACCCGAGCTTCGGCATGGCCGTCATCGGCCGGGTGCTCGAGCGCCAGGGCTTCCGCGTGGGCATCATCAGCCAGCCCGACTGGCACAGTGCCGAGCCGTTCCGCGCCCTCGGCCGCCCGACCCTCTTCTTCGGCGTCACGGCCGGCAACATGGACTCGCTCGTCAACCACTACACGAGCAACCGCAAGCGGCGGAACGACGACGCCTACACCCCCGGCGGCGAGGGCGGCCGGCGGCCCGACCGCGCGGTGCTCGTCTACGCCCAGCGCTGCCGCGAGGCGTTCAAGGGCGTGCCGGTGGTGGTGGGCGGCATCGAGGCCAGCCTGCGCCGCATCGCGCAGTACGACTACTGGTCGGACAAGGTCAAGCGCAGCGTGCTGCCGGACAGCAAGGCCGACCTGCTGGTCTACGGCAACGCCGAGCGCCAGATCGTGGAGATCGCCCAGCGCCTGGGGGCGGGCGAGGACATCCGCGACCTGACCGACATCCGCGGCACCGCCTTCATGCGCAGCGAGGTGCCGGGCGGCTGGATCGAGATGGATTCGACCGAGGTCGACACGCCGGGCGCCCTGATCGCGCACCCGGATCCCTACGCCATGGAGGACGAGACCGCCTGCGCAGACGGAGCCGCCAACGCGGCGCCGCCCGCGGCGGGACCCGCTCCCCTGGCCGGCCTCGCGGACATGAAGGACCTGCGCCACCGCTGGAAGCACCGCGACCGCACGGTGATCCGGCTGCCGGCGTTCGAGCAGGTGGCGGACGACCCGATCCTCTACGCCCACGCCTCGCGCGTCATGCATGCCGAGACCAACCCGGGCAACGCGCGCGCCCTGGTGCAGCGCCACGGCGAGCGCGACGTGTGGCTCAACCCGCCGCCGATCCCGCTGACGACGCCGGAGATCGACGCGGTGTTCGACCTGCCCTACACGCGGCGGCCGCACACGTCC
The DNA here is from genome assembly GCA_020440705.1 of bacterium. Lineage (NCBI taxonomy): Bacteria > bacterium. The sequence continues at coordinate 45,639 of JAGRNP010000020.1, forward strand.
TACGGCGAGACGCCGATCCCGGCCTACGACATGATCAAGCACTCGGTGAACATCATGCGCGGCTGCTTCGGCGGCTGCACCTTCTGCTCGATCACCGAGCACGAGGGGCGCATCATCCAGAGCCGCAGCGAGGAATCCATCCTGCGGGAGATCGAGAACATCCGCGACAAGACGCCCGGCTTCACCGGCGTGATCAGCGACCTGGGCGGCCCCACGGCCAACATGTGGCGCATCGCCTGCAAATCGCGTGCGATCGAGGCGGCCTGCCGGCTGCCGTCGTGCGTGTACCCGGACATCTGCCCCAACCTGGACACCGACCACGCGCCGCTGATCCGGCTCTACCGCCGGGCGCGGGCCATCCCCGGCATCAAGAAGGTGCTGATCGCCTCGGGGCTGCGCTACGACCTGGCCGTCGAGTCGCCGGAGTACGTGAAGGAGCTGGTGACCCACCACGTGGGCGGCTACCTGAAGATCGCCCCGGAGCACACCGAGGACGGACCGCTGCGCCGGATGATGAAGCCGGGCGTGGGCAGCTACGAGAAGTTCCGCGCCCTGTTCGAGAAGTACAGCCGGCAGGCGGGCAAGAAGCAGTACCTGATCCCGTACTTCATCGCGGCCCACCCGGGCACCACCGACCGGGACATGCTGAACCTCGCCCTCTGGCTCAAGCGCAACCGCTTCAAGCCCGACCAGGTGCAGACCTTCCTGCCGACGCCCATGGCGGCGGCCACGGCCATGTACCACAGCGGGCGCGACACCCTGCGCAAGGTGGTCCGCCACGTGCGTCCGGCCGACCGGGTCGACACCGTGCGCAGCCCCCAGCAGCGGGAGTTGCACAAGGCGTTCCTGCGCTGGCACGACCAGCGCAACTGGCCCCTGCTGCGCCAGGCCCTGCACCGCCTCGGCCGGCCCGACCTGATCGGCTACGGCGACGAGTGCCTCGTGCCGCCGGGCAAGGGCGGCGAGGGCGCGGCGCCCCGCACGGGGGCCGCGGCCGGAGCGGGACGGTCGGGTGCCCCGGGCGGAGATCGCGGGGG
>JAGRNP010000021.1 GCA_020440705.1 bacterium
GGCTCCCGGCCCCAGGTGGCCACGAAGGCGCGCGCCAGACCCGCTGCCGCCGTCGGCACGTACAGGCGGCCGTCCTCGCCGGTGTCCAGGGCCGCGCGCAGCAGCCGACCCCGCACCACGTCGATGCGCCCGAAGCCCGCGGCCAGCGCCATGCGCGGGCGCTGCCGCGGTGCGGGCGGTTGCCGCCGCAGGGCGCGCGACAGGTCCACGAGCCGATCGACGCCGTCGCGGGGCACGACCTCGCGGTACAGGCGCCACGCCTCGCGCACGCGGGCGAGGTCCTGGGCCACCACCGGCGCCTCGGCCGGGCGGACGCCGGGCAGGGAAGCGGCGTCGGGGCCGTCGGCGTCCAGCAGTTCGGGCCGCTCGGCGAGGCGGGCTTCGTCGAAGAACGCCACCAGTTCGCGGGCCAGGCCCGGGGCGCTCTCGGGGCGCTCGGCCAGCCAGGGGAGCCGGGCCAGGCGGGGCGCCAGCACGAGGGGCCGCAGGCGGTCGTCGGGGATCCGGTCGGCGTCCAGGCCGGTGGCCGTGGCCATCTCCAGGGCCCAGCGCGTCGGGGTGACGATGCGCGGCAGCAGCACGACACCACCCGCCGCCCGCTCCAGCAGCAGGTGCCCCAGGTCACGGCAGGCGCGGCTGCCGGGCAGCAGCACGAGGGCAGCGGCGAGGTCGCCGCCGGCCGCCCCCGGCAGGGCAGAGAGGTCGGCGGCCAGCTGGTCGAGGGTGTCCGTGGCGAAGGGAACGGGGATGACGCGCGGCGGGGCCATTTGACGCTGTCGGCTCGCTCGGGTTAGAGTGATGGGCCCACCCGGACGCCGCCGGCGGCGCCGAACGGGGCCCGGGACCCAGCGGGCGATTGTGCGGCAGCACCGCCCCCAAGTCAACGGCGACCGGCCGCCTGCGGGCGCGCGAGCGCCCTCACCACAGCGGAAGCAGACAACCATGCGCCCCTTCGCCCCCGCCGCCCTCTGCGCCACCCTCGGCCTGGTCCTCGTCCTGTCGGTCGGCTGCAAGGACGACCCGGCCGCGCCCCGTGACCTGTCCGGGGCGCTGCCCGACTTCAGCCTTCTGGACGTGAACCCCACCTCGGCCACGTCCGCCGCGGCCGTCTCGCCGCGGGACTACCTGGACGAGGTCTCGGCCTGGTACTTCGGCCACGCCACCTGAAGCTACTGCCGGAGCCAGTTCGGTCTCCTCGATTCGCTCATGCAGGATCTGGCCGCCATGTCGTCGCCGCCCGCCGTGCACATCCTCGGCGTCAACCAGCTCGGGCACGAGAGCGCCAACGATCTCGTCTGCCAGGGCCGCGATCTGCCCTGGCTGCAGGAAACCCTCGACGACCAGGTGTGGAACAAGTGGAAGGTGACCTACCGCGACGTGGTGGTGCTCGACCGGAACAACCGGCCGGCCGCCGTCTTCAACCTGACCGTGCACGACCTGGCCCGCCCCGCCGACTACGACTCGCTGCGCGCGCTCCTGCTCGAGGTGGCCCGATGACACCCGGCGGCCGGCGGCGCGGCGCGCGCCTCGCGCCGGCCGCGGTGCTCGCGGTGCTCGCGGGACTGGCCCTGGTGGCCCCCGGCTGCGGCGACGAAGTGCGCGCGCCGACGGCCCCGCCCCCCGCGCCGAGCCTGGTGGTGCGCGTGGTCGACGCCGGGGCCGACACGGCCGTCGCCGGCCTGAAGGTGGCCGTGTGCGACGGCGCCGCCATCCGGCCCCTGGCCGATCCGGCCCGCACCGACGCCGCCGGCTGCACCCGCTGGCCCCTGGCCGCCACGAACACGACACGGGTGCTCGTCTTCGCAGGCGACGAGTGGCTCATCGCGCGCCAGGGCGACTGGTGGAGCGCCCTGCCCGGCGCCGGCGCACCCGACACGGTGCTCGTCGAGTTGCAGCGGGGACTCCCCAGCGACGGCCTGCCGCGCTTCCGCGGCACGGTGGTCGATGCGGCGACGGGCGCACCGCTCTCGCAGGTCTTCCTCGGGGACCGCCCCTGGCTGCTGGCCTACGGCGGCGTCTCGGGTCCCGACTGCGACATGACCGGGCCCGACGGCGCCTTCAGCGTCGAGGAGATCGGGATCACGATCGATCCGACCACGGGCAACCTGCAGCAGCTGCAGCCCCTGGTGATCAGCCGCGAGGGCTACCGGCCCATCGCCTGGCTGCATCGCTTCGCCACCGGCGACCGCGACCTCGACGTGGTCGGCCTGCGGATCGAGCTCGAGCCCGTCGCGCCCACCGACACCGGCGCCCTCACCGGCCGCGTGTTCCGGGAGGCGGAACCGGCGGCCGGCGTCGCGGTGGGCCTGGGCGGCATCACCGGCTTCGGCACCCTGGGTGCGAACAAGTCGGGCTTCGGCCTGCCCGGGCGCGTCACCCGCACCGACAGCACCGGGCGCTACCTCTTCACGGGGCTGCCCGCGGGCAACTACGTCGTGCAACCGGGCTACCTCTATCAGGACGGCGTGCTGCTCCCCCTGCAGGAGGGCGCCCACGGCTACGCGGTGGCCCGCGACGACACCGCCGAGGTCGACGATCTGCTCGTGCTGCCCGAGGTCATCATCCCGGGCGGGGCGACCGACGGCATCCCGTCGTTCTCGGGCGCGGCCACGTTCCGCTGGCTGGCCACGGCCCCCGGCCGGACCTACGAGATCTTCGTGGACGGCGAGCCGATCGCCGCCACCGTCGACACGACCGTCACCTGGACCTTTCCGCCGCGCTTCCCCGCGGGACTGCACCGGCTGTGGATCGACGTGCGCGACGGCGACCGCTACGCCGGCGGTTCCGAGCGGAGTTGGGTCTTCCGCCACCTGCCCGCGGATTGAACGGCAGGGGCGGATTGCGGCCGCTCGTGATTCTTGTGTGAAGGATTTGCGGCATGATGCCGAAAACGATGAGTCTGCAACGCCACCCGGCACCCCTACCCCCTGCGAGGTCGACCATGCGCGTCCCGTTCTTCCTGATGCTGTCGTGTGCCCTCTTCCTGGCCGTCGGCGCCGCCGGCGCCGCCGACGGACTGCCCGCGGGGCCGCGCTCCTGGGCGCCGGTCCAGGACGGCTTCGTCGCCGACGCCCCGGCCGTCCCCCAGTGGCTGCCCGACCGCGTCCTGATCCAGCTGACGCCCGAGAGCTATCAGATCGCCAGCCTCCCGCGCCCCAACGACAAGGCCATGGGTCCGCTGCGCACCGGCATCGCCTCCCTGGACGAGGCCCTCGACGCGTCCCGGGTCACGGGCGCCCGCATCGCCTTCCCGGCGGTGAAGAACGCCGCCCTCGCCGCGAGCCTCGGCACGAACCGCTGGCTCGTGCTCGACCTCGCCCGCGGCAGCGACGTCCCGGCCGTGGCCCGGGCCCTGGCGGCCGATCCGGCCGTGGCCGAGGCCCTGCCCGATCTGGTGGCGTTCCCGTCGGTGGCCCCCAACGACACCTACTACGGCATGAATTGGGGCCACAACAACACGGCCCAGCTCAACGACCTGGACTGGGGCGGGACCTACGGCCACACGTTGCCCGGCACCGTGGGCACGCCGGGCTTCGACGCCAACGCCGAGGCGGCGTGGAACGGCGCCCAGGGCTACGGCGACCCGGCGGTGGTCATCGCCATTCTCGACACCGGCGTCGATCCGGGCCATCCGGACCTGGTGCAGACCACGGGCTACGACTTCGGCGACCTGGACAACAACCCGGCCGACGACAGCGCCGCCGCCGGCCACGGCACCGCCTGCGCGGGCGTGGCGGCGGGCATCGCCGACAACATCATCGGCGTCGCGGGCGTGGCGGGCGGCTGCACGATCATGCCCCTGAAGGTGGCGAACTCGGCGGGCAGCCTCGGCTTCTCGGCCATCACCAACGCCATCTACTACGCCGCCGACAACGGCGCCGACATCCTGAGCATGAGCTTCGGCGCGGCGACCACCGCCTACGCGCCCACCGACGCGGCCGTGGCCTACGCCTTCTCCCTGGGCTGCACCATGCTCGCGGCCACCGGCAACAACAACAACGCCCAGATCGAGTACCCCGCCTACAACCCCAACGTGATCGGCGTGGGCGCCGCGTCGCCCTGCGGCGAGCGGAAGCGTTCGTCGAGCAGCAGCGGCGAGGTCAACCCGGGCGTCAGCACCGACCCCAACGGCTACACCTGCGACGGCGAGCGCTGGTGGGGCTCGTCGTACGGCTCCACCGTGGCCGACCACCAGGGCGCGGTCGACGTCATCGCGCCGACGATCCTGCCGACGACCGACATCCAGGGCGCGGCGGGCTACGACCCCGGCTCCTACAGCGGCTGGTTCAACGGCACCTCGTGCGCGACGCCCTACGCGGCGGGCGTGTGCGCCCTGATCAAGTCGGCCAACCCCGGCTTCTCCCCCACCCAGATCCGCAACCAGCTCGTGAACACGGCCCAGGACGTGGTCAGCGTCGAGTCGGTGGTGGGCTGGGACCGCTACGCGGGCTACGGCATGGTCGACGCGGCAGCCGCCGTGGGCGCCGTGGTCAACCCCGGCGCCGTGGCGGCCTTCTCGGCCAGCGACACCACCGGTTGCGCGCCGTTGCTGGTGACGTTCACCGACGAGTCGGTCGGCACCATCAACACCTGGACCTGGACCTTCGGCGACGGCGGCGTGAGCGGGAACCAGAACCCGACCCACACCTACACGGCCGCCGGCACCTACAACGTCACCCTCGCGGTGACCAGCGACGACGGCGACGACATCCTGACGAAGACCGGCTACATCGTCGTGGGCGAGACGCCCGGCGTGGCCTTCTCCAAGTCGACCCAGTTCGTGCCGGCGGGCACGCCCGTCGCCTTCACCGACGAATCGACGGGCGATCCGGACACCTGGCTCTGGGTGTTCGGCGACGGCAACACGTCCACGGCGCAGAACCCGTCGCACGCGTTCAGCGTCCCGGGCGTGTACTACGTGAAGCTGATCGCCACGAACGCCTGCGGTCCCGACTCGCTGGTCGATCCGAACTTCCTCGTGGTCACCGCGCCGCCGGGCCCCGTGGCCGACTTCGGCTTCGACCCGAGCGGCGGCTGCGCACCGGTGACCGTCGCCTTCACCGACGCCTCGACCGGCGCTCCCACGGGCTGGCTGTGGAGTTTCGGCGACGGCGCCACCTCCACGCTGCAGAACCCGAGCCACGAGTACACGGTGCCCGGCACGTACGACGTGAGCCTGGTGGCCACCAACGCCGGCGGGACCGACACCCTGACGGTGGCCGGGGCGGTGACCGTCGGCGGCGGGCCGGTGGTCGCGGCCTTCGCCTGGTCGGACACGCTGGTGGCCTATCCGGCCGACATCACCTTCACCGACCAGTCGACCGGCGGCGTGACGAGCTGGCTGTGGAGCTTCGGCGACGGTGCCGTCGACTCGGTGGCCAGCCCGGTCCACACCTACACGGCGAGCGGCGACTTCGACGTGACCCTCATCGTGTCGAACGGCTGCACGGCCGACACCCTCACCGTGGCGGCGGCCATCCAGGTGAACGGCGCCAGCGGGGTGGGCGACCGGGTCGCGGCGCGGTTCGGCCTCGGGGCCAACTACCCCAACCCGTTCAACCCGAGCACGACGCTGGTCTACAGCCTCGAGCGGCCGGGCCATGCCCGGCTCGAGATCTACGACGTCTCGGGCCGGCGGCTGGCCACCCTCGTCGACGCCGACCGGGCGGCCGGACGGCACGAGGTGGTGTGGCGGCCGGAGGACCTGCCTTCGGGCGTCTACTTCTCCCGCCTGACGGTCGCCGGCCGCACCGACACGCGGCGGGTGACGCTGCTCAAGTAGTCCCGGTCCGGATCCCGGCCGCCCGCCATTTGAGGGGAGGGACGGCGCGGGTATCCGCCGACGGCCGCCGGAGACTTCGGTTTCCGGCGGCCGTTTCCGTGAGCCCCCCCCGCGGGGAGCGGATTCCGGCCGGATCCGGCCGACCCGGCCCCCGCCGCCCCGGGGAAGGATTCCGCCGATGTGCTCTCAACCCGTTGTCCTGAATAAGCTTCGCCAAACTGCCCAACATGGAGTAGGATTTTCTCCGGAATCCGGACGGTTTTGTTTGAAAATAGGTTATTTTTCTAACAACTTATGACCGATGGATGACACGGGCCGGAGCCGGAAGCCTTAATATCCGGCGGCAAACGGCAGGTTCGAACGAGGAGAGCGATCTTGGCAGACACACGGCAAGACACGATTTGTCGCATCGGCACCCGCGGGAGCGACCTGGCCCTGTGGCAGGCCCACACGATCAAGGGGCTGCTGGCCGATCTCGGCGTCGCCACCGACCTGACCATCATCAAGACCCGGGGCGACAGGATCGACAACGTGCCCTTCTCGAAGCTCGAGGGGAAGAACTTCTTCACCAAGGAGCTCGAGGACGCCCAGCTCGACGGCCGCGTGGACATGGCCGTGCACTCCCTGAAGGACCTGGCCACCGACATGGTGCCGGGCCTGGCCCTGTGCGCCCTGGTCGGCCGGGAAGACCCCCGCGAACTGCTGCTGGCCCGCCCGGAGGCCATCGATCCCGCCCGGGCCGCCGCCGGCGAGGTGCTGCCCCTGAAGGACGGCGCCGTCATCGGCACCAGCGCCGCTCGCCGGCAGGGCCAGGTGCGCGACCTGCGCCCGGACCTGGTGATCAAGGACCTGCGCGGCAACGTCCCCACGCGCATCAACAAGTTGCGCGAGGGCCAGTACGACGCGATCCTGCTGGCGCGGGCCGGCGTGCACCGCCTGGAGCTGGACGTGTCCGACCTGGACACCCGCCCCCTGGACGTGCGCGCCTTCGTGCCCGCCCCGGCCCAGGGCATGCTGGGCATCCAGTGCCGCGCGGGCGACGCCTGGGAGGCCGAACTCCAGCGGCTCGACGTGGGCGATGCCGGCCGGGGTGTCCTGGCCGAGCGCCGGCTCCTGAACCAACTCGAGGGCGGCTGCCACATTCCCTTCGGCGCCAACATCCAGGGTGCCGGCGACAGCTGGCACCTGGAGATCTACTACGCCGACGACGCGGCCTCCGAGCGCGCGCCCCTGCGGTTCAGCGCCGACGGCGCCGATCCCGAGGAACTGGCCGATCGGGCCTGGCGCGAGATCACGGCCTACCGGAAGGGCTGACGGCCTTGGCGGACACCGCACGCATCGTCCTGACCCGCGAACGCGAAGCCAACCGCCCCTGGGAGGATCGGCTGGCCGCGGCGGGACGGGACTGCGCGGTGCTGCCCCTGGTGGCGTACACCGCCCTGCCCGCCCCGGCGGAAACGGACTTCGCGGGCTATGATTGGGTTCTGTTCACCTCGCCCCAGGGCGTGCGGGCCTTCGCGGGCCTGGCACCCCGCCTGGGCGAGGCGCGCCTGGGCGCCCTGGGCCACGGCACGGCCCGGGCCGTGGCCGAGGCCGGCTGGACCGTCGCCTTCGATCCCGGCCTGCGCGACGGCGCCGAGTTCGCGGCGGCCTTCGTCGCCACGGCCGACGCCCCCGCGCGGATCCTGATGCCCGGACCCGAACGGCGGATCACCGCTCCTTTCGAGATCCTGGCGGCGGCGGGTCATACGGTGACCGGGCTGCCCCTCTACGCCACCGGCCCGGTGCCCGCGGCGGAGATCGCCGCGGCGGAGATCCGCCCTGGCGACGTGCTCTTCTTCTGCAGCCCCTCGGCCGTGCGCGCCTTCGCCGCGGCCCGGGACGACAGACCGCGGTGCGTGGCCATCGGCGCCACCACCGCCACGGCGTGCCACGCGGCCGGCTTCGATGCGGCCGTCGCCGACACGCCCGACCTCGAGGCGATGGTGCGGGCCGCGGGACTCGAACCCCTGCCCGCGCCGGAATCTGAACCCGTCCAACCGGAGAGGCAGTCATGAACCTCAACGAACGCCCCCGCCGCCTGCGGAACAGCCCCGCCATGCGCGAACTGACGGCCGAGACCAGTGTCGAGGCCCGGCACCTCATCACGCCCCACTTCGTGGTCGGCGGCACGGGCATCTCCCACGAGATCGGCTCCATGCCCGGCGTGAACCACGTCTCGGTGGACAAGCTGGTCGACGAGGTCGCCCGCGACATGGAACTGGGCCTGAAGTCGCACCTCCTGTTCGGCGTGCCCGAGAACGCGGAGAAGGACCACCACGGCAACGCGGCCCTCGACGAGAAGGGCCCCGTGGCCGCCGGCCTGCGCGCGCTGAAGGAGAAGTTCGGCGCCGACGTCATCACCATCTCGGACGTGTGCCTCTGCGCCTACACCGACCACGGCCACTGCGGCTTCCTGGAGAACGGCACCGTGGTGAACGACGCCTCGGTGGAGCAGCTGGCGAAGATGGCCCTGATGCACGCCCGCAACGGCTGCGACATCGTCTCGCCCAGCGACATGATGGACGGCCGCGTGGGCGCCATCCGCGACCTGCTCGACGACAACGGCTTGACCAGCACGGCGATCCTGGCCTACAGCGCCAAGTACGCCAGCGCCTACTACGGCCCCTTCCGCGACGCCTGCGACTCGGCCCCCCAGGGCGACCGCAAGACCTACCAGATGGACCCGCGCAACGGCCGCGAGGCGGTGCTCGAGACCCTGCTCGACCTGCAGGAGGGCGCCGACATGGTCATGGTCAAGCCGGCCCTGGCCTACCTCGACATCATCACCCGCGTGCGGGCCGAGGCCCTGGTGCCGGTGGTGTGCTACAACGTGTCGGGCGAGTACTCGCTGGTGAAGAACGCGGCGGCGAACGGCCTGGTCGACGAGGCCGCGATCGTCAGGGAGAACCTGCTGGCCATGCGCCGCGCCGGCAGCGACCTGATCATCACCTACCACGGGCGCGAGGCGCTGCAGAAGGGCTGGATCTGACATGAGCAACGCGAACTGGTGGGAGCGGGCACAGAAGGTGATCCCGGGCGGGGTGAACTCGCCGGTCAGGGCGTTCAAGTCGGTTCCGGGCGACCCGGTCTTCTTCAAGCACGCCAAGGGCTGCCGCTTCGTCGACGAGGACGGCCGCGAGTACATCGACTGGTGCCTGAGCTGGGGTCCGCTGATCCTGGGCCACGCCGACAAGCACGTGGAGCTGGCCGCCGTCGAGGCCATCACCGAGGGCGCCAGCTTCGGCGCCCCGTCGCGGCGCGAAGTGGAACTGGCCGAGGCCTTCCTGCTGCGCATGCCCCACTTCGACCAGGTGCGCTTCGTGAGCTCGGGCACCGAGGCCGTCATGAGCGCCATCCGGCTCGCGCGCGGCTTCACCGGCCGCGACGTGATCGTCAAGTTCGTGGGCTGCTACCACGGCCACGTGGACAGCCTGCTGGTCGAGGCCGGCAGCGGCCTGGCCACCTTCGGCACCCCCAGCAGCGCCGGCGTGCCGGCGGGCTTCACCGACAGCACGGCGGTGCTGCCGCTGGACGACGTGCCGGCCCTCGAGGCCTTCTTCGCCGCCAACGGCGACAAGGTGGCCGCCGTCATCATCGAGCCGTTCCCGGCCAACGCGGGCCTGCTCATCCAGACGCCCGAGTTCCTGCAGGCCTGCCGCGACCTGACGACGAAGCACGGCGCCCTGCTCATCTTCGACGAGGTCATCACCGGCTTCCGCGTGGGCCGCAGCGGCGCCGCGCCCGTCCTGGGGATCACCCCGGACATGGGCACCTATGGCAAGATCATCGGCGGCGGCTTCCCCGTGGGCGCCTACGCCACGCGCCGCGAGATCATGGACCACGTCAGCCCCAACGGTCCGGTCTACCAGGCCGGCACCCTGAGCGGCAACCCCGTGGCCATGGCCGCCGGCCTCGCCACCCTCACGCGCACCGCCACCTCCGACTTCTACGACGAGCTCGAGCGCAAGGGCGCCCGCCTGCAGGAGGGTCTCGAGAAGGCCGCCCGGGACAACGGCGTCACGGCCACCGTGGTGCGCCAGGGCTCGCTGATCTGGACCGTGTTCCAGGACGAGGCCCCGCGCAGCTTCGCCGCCATCGACGGCACGAAGATGGCGATCTACGGCCGCCTGCACCGCGACCTGCTGGACCGCGGCGTGTACCTGGCCCCGTCCGGCTGGGAGGTCGCCTTCGTGAGCGCCGCCCACACCGACGACGACATCGACCTGACGGTGAGCGCCGTCAACGACACCTTCAAGTCCTGGAGTTGAGTACCGTGAGTAACGTCAAGGACAGCATCTTCCTCAAGAACCTCCGCGGCGAGCCCACCGACCGCACCCCCATCTGGGTCATGCGCCAGGCCGGACGCTACCTGCCCGAGTACATGAAGGTGCGCGAGAAGTACTCGTTCAACGAGCTCTGCCGGACGCCCGAGGCGGCCTGCGAGGTGACCCTGCAGCCCATCCGGCGCTTCGGCTTCGACGCGGCGATCATGTTCTCCGACATCCTGACGCCGCTGGAGGCCATGGGCGCCCCCTTCGATTTCTCGCAGGGCGGCCCGAAACTGGAACGGCCCGTGCGAAGCGAGGGCGAGATCCGGGCATTGCGCACGTACGACGCGCGCGAGGGCACCGACTTCGTGGCCGCCGCCATCAAGCTGATGAAGGCCGAACTGGGCGACAAGACGCCCCTGATCGGCTTCTCCGGCTCCCCCTTCACCCTGGCCTCGTACCTGATCGAGGGGGGCGGTTCGAAGGAGTACGAGAACCTCAAGACCATGCTGTACAGCCGGCCCGAGCTGCTCCAGGAGTTGCTGGACAAGCTCGGTGAGCAGACATTGGACTACCTGCGCATGCAGGTCGAGGCGGGCGTGGACGCCGTGCAGGTCTTCGACACCTGGGGCGGCATCCTGCACCCGGCCGACTACGCCAAGCACGTGCTGCCGGTCGTCCGCCGGATCATGGACGGCCTGAAGGACACCGGGGTGCCCCGCATCTACTTCCTGAAGGGCAGCGCGCCGTTCAACCACCTGATCCGCGACCTCGACGTCGAGGCCTTCGGGGTGGACTGGACCCAGGACCTGAGCCGGGCCATCGACGAGATGGGCGGCAAGGCGGTGCAGGGCAACCTGGACCCCCTGGTGCTGTACGGCGACAAGAGCGAGATCCGGCGCCGGGCGCTGGAGATCTGCGAGAAGGGCACGGCGGCCCGCGGCCACGTGTTCAACCTGGGCCACGGCATCCTGCCGAAGGCCCCCATCGACGCGGTGGAGACCCTGGTCGAGACGGTCCAGGGCTTCCGGCGGGTCTAGGACCGGAGAGACGACCACTCGCCCCACGCCGACCAGGTGCCGGGCGGGTTCGCGATACAGAAAGGCACCGAAGATGTCCCTGCACATCCCTGCCGAGTTCGTCGAGAAGTACAACAAGCCGGGCCCGCGCTACACGAGCTACCCCACGGTGCCGGCGTGGCAGCCGGGCTTCGGCCAGGACGACTACCGCGAGGCCCTGCGCGAGCTGGCCGCTGATCGTCCGGAAGATGAACTGGCCATCTACCTGCACCTGCCCTTCTGCGCCAAGGCCTGCCACTACTGCGGCTGCAACATGATCGTCGACCACACCAGGGGCGCGGTGGAGCTGTACCTCGACCGGGTGGAGCGCGAGCTGGCCATGGTGACCGACATCATCGGCACCGGCCGCAAGGTCGTGCAGTTCCACTGGGGCGGCGGCACGCCCAACTTCCTCAACGAGGCCCAGACCGAGCGGGCGCTGAAGCTCTTCCGCGACGCCTACGCCTTCCAGCCGGGGGCCGAGGTCTCCCTGGAGGTCGATCCGCGCATCGCCACGCCGGAGCAGGTCGCCTTCTTCCGGCAGGCCGGCTTCAGCCGCATCAGCCTCGGCGTGCAGGACTTCGACGTGGGCGTGCAGAAGGCCATCGGCCGCAACCAGGCCCGCGAGCGCACCGAGAAGGTGTACGCGGGCTGCCGCGACGCCGGCTTCGCGGGCGTGAACGTCGACCTGGTCTACGGCCTGCCCGGCCAGACCCGCGAGACCTTCCAGGACACCCTGACCGGCATCCTGGCCATGGCGCCGGACCGCGTGGCGTGCTTCAGCTACGCCCACGTGCCCTGGGTGCGCCCCAACCAGGAGAAGGTCGACACGACGATCATGCTCGAGGGGTACGACAAGTTCCAGCTCTTCATGCTGACGGTCGACATGTTCCAGGACGCCGACTACACCTGGATCGGCATCGACCACTTCGCGAAGAAGGACGACGAGCTCTCGGTGGCCCTGCGCGAGAAGAAGCTGCACCGGAACTTCATGGGCTACGCCACCAAACCCGCCCCCCACATGCTCGCCTTCGGCATGAGCGGCATCGGCGACGTGTGCGACCGCTTCGTCCAGAACGCGGCCGAGATGTCGCCCTGGGAGCAGGCCGTCGACGCCGGCGCGCTGCCCATCGTCAAGGGCCACAAGCTCAGCGAGGACGACAAGCTGCGCCGGATGACGATCCTGAACCTGATGTGCAACCTCGAGCTGCCCTGGTCGCTGACCGAGGCGAAGTACGGCGCGCCGGTGAACGAGCTGCTCGAGGAGAGTCTCGCCGCGCTGCCGCCGCTGATCGAGGACGGCCTCTGCGTGATGGACGACACCGGCCTGCGCATCACGCCCAAGGGCCGCTACTTCGTGCGCAACGTGGCCATGACCATGGACGCGTACCTGGACAAGGGGAAGGCGATCTTCTCGAAGACCGTCTAGCGACGACGACGATCAATCCTCGGCACAGGGTCAGGGACGAGGTTCAACGTTTTGGCCAATCAGAAGCGCTCGATCGACAAGTACGGACGCGACCGGCTCGATCCCCGCAGGGTGACCGGGCTGGTCTTCTGCGGCATGGGCGGCCCCGACGGCCCCGACGCCGTGGAGCCCTTCCTGCGCAACCTCTTCGCCGACCCGGAGATCTTCCCCCTGCCGCGCCTGATCGCCGGCTTCGTGGGCGGCCGGATCGCGAAGAAGCGCGCCCCCAAGGTGGCCGGCGACTACGCCCGGATCGCCAGGGACTCGATCACGCCCCAGCTGCCGATCACGCGCCGCCAGGCCGCGCGGGTGGCCGCGGCCCTCGCGCGGACCGGACGCCGCACCATCCCGGGCATCGCCATGCGGTACTGGCATCCCTTCCCCGACGCCGCGACCCGCGAGCTGCGCGCCGCCGGCGCCGAGCAGTACCTCGTGGTGCCCATGTACCCCCAGTTCAGCTGGTCGACCAACGGCAGCACCCTCGACTTCGTGCTCGACGGCCTGCGGCGCGGACACCCCGACGCGCCCGTGCACATCGTGCCCGACTGGCACCTGCTCGACGGCTACGTCAGGGCCCTGGCGGCCCCGGCGGTGCGCAACCTCTCGGCCTGGGCGGCGGCGGGCGAGGATCCGGCCACGACCGGCTTCTTCTACGTGGCCCACTCCATGCCCGAGAGCTTCATCCGCAAGGGCGACCCCTACCTCGACCGCACCCTCGAGACGGTGGCCGCCGTGCACGCGGTCGTGCGGCGCGAGGTGGCCGCGGCCGGCCACGGCGCCTGGCTCGACGCCCTGATGGCCGGGGGCGCCGCGAGCAAGCTCGTCTTCCAGAGCAAGGTCGGCCCCATCAAGTGGCTCGGCCCCGAGATCGCCGAAGAGACCCCGCGCCTGGCCGGCGAGGGGCTCCGGCGGCTCTTCGTGCAGCCGGTGAGCTTCACCTGCGAGCACATCGAGACCATGCTCGAACTGGGCATCGACCTGAAGGAGACGGCCCACGCGGCCGGCATCGCCGACTTCCGGCGCGGGCCCGCCCTGAACCTGAACGCCACGTGGCTCGACGGCCTGACCGCCCTGCTGCTCGACGAGGCGTTCGCCCCGGAGGTGGAGTCCCTTGCAGCCGACTCCTGAGCGCGCGCCCCGGCGGATCGCCGTGATCGGCGGCGGCGTGGCCGGTCTGGCCACCGCCCTCGACCTGCTCGACCGCGCCGACGCCTCCGGCGCCGCGATCGCCGTCACGGTTTTCGAGCGCGGCCCCGCGCCCGGCGGCAACCTGCAGACCATCCGCGAGGACGGCTGGCAGCTCGAGTGGGGACCGAACGGCTTCCTCGACAACGAGCCGGCCACCTTGCGCCTCGTCGCACGGCTGGGTCTGGACGACGACCTCGTGCGCAGCAGCGACGCCGCCCGCCGGCGCTTCCTCCTCGTCGACGGCCGCCTGCAGGAGATCCCCACCTCGCCCGGCGCCTTCCTCGGCTCGCGGCTGCTGCCCCTCGGCGGCAAGCTGCGCATGGCCCGCGAGCTCTTCGTGCCGCCGCGGCGCGACCTGGGCCGGGCCGCCGTCGATCCGGCCACCGACGAGACCATCGCCGAGTTCGGGCGCCGGCGCCTGGGCCCGGCCTTCACCGAGATCATGCTCGACCCCATGGTGAAGGGCATCTTCGGAGGCGAGGCCGAGGAGCTCAGCCTGGCCGCGGCCTTCCCCCGCATGGTCGAACTCGAGCGGGACCACGGCGGGCTCTTCAGGGCCATGATCGCCCTGGGCCGCCAGCGCAAACGCGAGAAGAAGTCGGCCACCGACGCCGGGCCCAGCGGCACCCTGCACTCGTTCCGCGGCGGCATGGGCCAGCTCGTCGGCACGCTGGCGCGGACCCTGGCCGACGACCCGCGCGCCGCGGTCCTGACCGACGCCGATGTCTCCTCCCTGACGCGCGACGGCGACGGCTGGACCGTCCACGTCGGCGGCGCCGCCCAGGGGCCCTTCGCCGCCGTCGTCGAGGCCTCGCCCGCCCACGCCGCGGCCCGGCACCTGCGGGCCGTGGACGAGCGGCTCACCGAAGTCCTCGATCGCATCCCCTACGCGCCCATGGCCGTGATCGCCCTCGGCTTCCGCCGCGAGAACGTGGGGCACGACCTCGACGGCTTCGGACTCCTGGTGCCCGGCCGCGAGAACCGCGACCTGCTCGGCGCCCTGTGGACGAGCAGCATCTTCCCGGGCCGCGCCCCGGCGGGACACGTGCTGCTGCGCTGCATGGCCGGCGGCGCGGGCAATCCCGGCGTCATGGAGCTCGACGACGCGGCCATGACCGACCTCATCCTGAGCGAGCTGCGCCCCCTGCTGCACCTGAAGGGCGCACCGGCCATGGTGCGCGTGATCCGGCACGAGCGCGCGATCGCCCAGTACACGCGCGGGCACCTGGCGCGCCTCGCGCGGCTCGACGAGCTGGCGGCCGGACAGCCCGGCCTGCACCTGACGGGCAGCTCGTACCGGGGCGTGTCCGTGAACTACTGCCTGAAGGAAGCGGAACTCGCCGCCGACCGCGTGTTGGCGGCCCTGGCGCGGCCCGACGCGGCCGCAGCGGAGGTGGTGTGATGGGAGTGCTCCACTCGGTCTTCCTGGTCCTGCTGCCCATGGTGTACCTCGTGGTGTGGGCCACCTACATGTGGCTCTTCCTCAAGGACCACCCCCTGGCGCGACGCCTGGCGACCCGGCTGGCCCTGACCGCGGTCGTGCTCGACCTGGCGGCCGAGATCCACCAGGCCTTCGAACTGCAGCGGCTGCCCATGGGCAGCCCGCTGGAGTTCATGGGCCTGCTGGCCTGGGCCCTGCTCGCGACCTATCTGGTCATCGAGAAGCGGCTCGGGGCGAAGAACACCGGCTTCCTCATCACCGGCATGGCCTTCCTGCTGCGCTTCCTCTCGAGCGCCCTGACGCGTCCCGTGCACGAGGCCAGTCCGTTCCTCTCGGATCCGGGCTTCGCCGGCCACGCCGTGCTGATCCTCCTGGCCTACACGGCCCTGAGCCTCAGCTTCCTCTACGCCATCCTGTACCTGATCCTGGCGCGGCAGCTCATGCGGCGCCAGTTCGGCCTGCTCTTCCGGCGGCTGCCGTCGCTGGACATCCTCGAGCGCATGAGCATCGGCGGCGTCGAGCTGGGCCTGCCGCTGCTCTTCCTCGCCCTCTGCCTGGGCCACCTGTGGATGTACGACCTGGCCGAACGCGTGAGCCCCGAGATGGCCGCCATGCTCAGCCCGTGGGATCCGAAGATCCTCGCCACCTGGGTGATCTTCCTGGCCTACGTGGCCGGCCTGGCGGGCTACCACTTCCTGGGCTGGCGGGGCCGGCGCATGAACATCATGGCCGTCGTGGGCTACCTGACGGTGATGGCCGCCATGGGCGCCATCCAGCACTTCTTCCCGAGCTTCCACAAGTTCCGGCCCGATCCGGCGCGGGCCGAGACGGGCCTGCTGCGCGAGGGACCGGCCGCTGCCGACCACCTGCAGGTGCCCGGAGGTCGGGGATGACCCATCTGACGACCCTGCACGTCCGGAGCATCAACCACAAGTACGCCCCGACCGAGGTGCGCGAGAAGGCGCACATCGAGGAGGACAAGGCGGTCGCCCTCATGCAGGTCATGAGCGAGCAGCCGGCCGGCGAGGGTCGTCCGGCCGTGGGCATCCCGGGCTGCGTGTCGGTGATCCCCGTCTCGACCTGCAACCGCACCGAGATCTACCTCGAGGTGCGGCAGGGCCACGACGCCGACGGCATCCTGCGCGCCGGCCTCGAGACCGTGGGCCTGGACACGAACCTCTTCCTCGGCGCCTACGCCCAGAAACTCGACGGCCTGCCCGCCATCGAGCACCTGTTCCGCGTGTCGGCGGGCCTGGAGAGCATGATGCTGGGCGAGCCCCAGATCTCGGGCCAGCTGAAGGACGCCTACCGCCTGGCGCGCGGCCGCGGCGAGGTGGGACCGGGCCTGCTCCGGGCCTTCCAGGGCTCGTTCCGCGCCGGCAAGCGCGTGCGCACCGAGACGAAGATCTCCACCGGCGCCGTGAGCGTGGCCTTCGCCGCGGTCGAGCTGGCGCGCAAGTTCTTCGACCACCTCAGCCACCAGCGGGCGGCCCTGGTCGGGGCCGGCGAGACCGGCGCCCTCGCGGCGCGGCACTTCCTGCAGCACGAGATCGGCGAGCTCACCGTGGTCAACCGCAGCCACGACAGGGCGGTGGCCCTGGCCGAGACCCTCATGGCCGAGAAGCTGGCCGGCCTGGGGCGCACGGCCCGCGAGGGCGGCGTCGATCCGGCCACCATGCCCCCGCTCGAGAACGACGGCACGATCAAGGCCCGCCCGTGGGAGGAACTGACCGACGCCCTCGCCCACGCCGACGTGATCCTCAGCACCACCGGCGCCACCGAGCCCGTGATCACGCCCGACATGGTCGAGATCGCGGTGCACCGGCGGAAGGGCAAACCCCTGTTCCTGCTCGACATCGCCGTGCCGCGCGACATCCATCCGGACGTGGCGCGGGTGCGCGGCGCCTTCGTCTTCGGCCTCGACGACCTCGACGAGATCATCGAGGGCAACCTGGCCGCGCGGCAGGGCCAGGTCCCCCAGGCCGAGCGCATCATCCGCGAGGAGATCGTCGAGTTCCAGCAGTGGCTCGACGACGTCGACCTGCGCCCGACGGTGGCCGAGTTCCGTTCCTATCTCGAGGAACTGAAGGACAAGCAGGTGGGCTTCGTGCGCAAGAAGCAGAGCGACGAGGTGGCCGCGGCCGTCGACGCCAGCCTGCAGCAGTTCATCAAGAAGGTGCTCGGGCGCTCCATGGCGACCCTGAAGGCGGCCGACTCGCGCGAGGAGCGCGAGCGCGACCTGAAGACGCTGCGGCGGATCTTCGGGGAGAACGACGACTGACCGGTGGCGCCGGCCCGCTGCGGACGTGAAGGCGCCCCGGTCGCTTTGGACCGGGGCGCCTTAGTTGTTACGGGTTCCCGGCCGGCCTAAGAGCCGGCGTAGGGGCAGGCGCCCGCCAGGTAGTCCGCGTCGGCGAGGCAGCTGAGGTCGCCCTTGACCAGGGCGTCGGGGCGGCCGCTCCCCTCCATCACGACCGGCTGGCTCCCGCCGTCGCCGGCCAGGAAGTCCGCGTCGAGGAGCGGATGGAAGGAGGCTTTGACCGGGGTGGCGTCCAACCCGCCGACGACGTGGTTCTCGGCGTCCGCGATGGGGTCGAATTCGGCGGCGGCGGCGGCTCCGGCCAGGGTCAGGGTGGCGGTGAGCGCCAGGATGGTGGTCAGGGTCTTCATGGGGGCATCCCTTCGTCCGTGTGATGCCGGTGGCCCGGCGTTGTCGTTGCCCTCCAGTCGCAATACCGGTGCCAGGCGCGATCCGGGCGGCAGGAGGCCGTCCCGGGCGCTGTGGCCGCCGGCGTTCGAGAATATTCGTCGCGGCGCCGGCGCACCGGTGAATATTCCCGAAGGATATGCGACGGCGCCCCGGTCGAACCTGACCGGGGCGCTGTCTTCCGCTCGGGAGGGACACCGTGCGGATCACCAGCCCGCGTCGGGGCACACGCCTGCGAGGTGATCGGCGTCCGCCAGGCCGTTGAACCCGATGTCCCCGGCGCTCGCGAGGTTGCGCGAGGGCCGCGAGACGGACATGACCGGCTCCTGGCCGGCCAGGTAGTCCGCGTCGAGGACGGCATCGAAGCCGGCCGTGACGAGGGTGCTCTCGAGACCGCCGGCCACCCAGTTCTCGGCGTCGGCGATGGGATCGAACTCGGCGGCGGCGGCGGCGCCGGCCAGCAGCAGCGCGGCGGTGAAGGCGGTGATCAGGGTGCTCTTCTTCATGGCGGTATCCTCTCGTCTATGTGCAGCCGGTCGCCCGGCGTCGTTGGCGGTGCGGGCAGGAGTCCCTTCCGTGCGGCGGGCCGTCGTGCGGCCCTTCTCCTGCGACCTGTTCGGAAGGGATATGGCGGGACGGCGGCGAGTGTGACCGTCGCCACGATTTTTTTCGGCGGGCGGTGCCGACGCCGGCCCCCTTGTGACCCGCCGCGCCATCTGCTATGCTGTGGGGGCTGCCAGCCTTCGCACGATCTGCACGGTCGCCGACCGGCTGCGGTCTCCGGATCGCACCCAGCCGGCGAGCCCGTTCCGGACGCCGCCGTCCCGTGCGCCAACCCCCTGAACCGGTGTCCACGACCGACCGGATCGAGGGGGTTTCCTCATGTCCGACCGCTCCTGCCGACCACACGTCTTCGTCCTGGCCGTCTGCGCCGGGGCCGCCTGCCTGGGTGCGGGCTGCGCGCCCTACACCGCGCCCCGCGATCGCGTCCCGCCACCGCGCCTGCCCGACGTCGTCATCGTCCTGCCGTGCCCGGAACCGCCACCCCCGCCCCCGGGCCAGGTCGGCGGCGACCATGAACGCGACCGGCCGCTCGAGCGCACGCCGCGGGACGACACCCGCACCAAGACCGAAGTCGCCGCCGACACGACGCCGACCCGCGACAAGCCTCCCGTGGAGCGGGGCGGCGTGCGCGCCGACCGGGGCGGCGGCCGTGGCGGCCGGGACACGCCCCGCAGGCGCTGAGCGGCGACGGCGGCGCGTCCGGCTTTTTTCGCAGCGGAGTGGCGGGTTCCGTCCGGGGATCGCGTAGGACGGGGCAAGCAACCCTGTCCACCCGATCCCCTGGAGGAGATCCCCATGACCCGCATCGCCGCGTTCCTGTACGGCGTCGTCTGCTACGCCGCCACCGTCGCCTCGCTCGTCTACGCCGCCGGCTTCCTCGCCAACATCGGCGTGCCCAAGTCCATCGACACCGCGCCGACGGCCGACACCCTGCGCGCCGTCCTGACCAACCTGGGCCTGCTCGGCGTCTTCGCGGTGCAGCACAGCGTCATGGCCCGGCAGGGCTTCAAGCGGCTGTGGACGAAGATCGTGCCCCAGACCATCGAACGCAGCACCTACTGCCTGTTCTCCGCCGTGGCCCTCGGCCTCCTGATGTGGCAGTGGCAGCCCATGGGCGGCACCATCTGGCACGTCGAGGCCGCCTGGGCCCGCTACCTGCTGTTCGGCCTGAGCCTCGTGGGCTGGGTGGGCGTGTACTACTCGAGCTTCCTGATCAACCACTTCGACCTGTTCGGCCTGCGCCAGGTGTGGCTGCACCTGCGCGGCCGCGAGTACACGCCCCTGGCCTTCCAGACGCCCACGCTCTACAAGTGGATCCGCCACCCCCTGTACCTGGGCCTGACCCTCGCCGTGTGGGCCACGCCGGACATGACCGTCACCCACCTGCTCTTCGCCGTGGGCGTGCTGGGCTACATCGTCGTGGGGATCCAGTTCGAGGAGCGCGACCTGATCGCGTCCCTGGGCACCCGCTACGCCGCCTACCGCCGCGCCGTGCCCATGCTGCTGCCCCTGCTGCGGCCGAAGAAGCTCGCCAAGGCCGGCTTCGCCTTCTTCGCCATCAAGGGCCTGCTCTGGCTGGCCATGCCCTTCATCGTGGTGCAGCTGGGGCTGTAGGAGGTCAGCGACGCGCGAGGCCGGTGCGGGCCTCGGCGATGAGGGGAGCCGCCTTCTCCGCCACCTCGGACCCGACAACGAGAGCCTCGGCCGTGTCGATCATGGTCGAGGCTTCCTCGTACCGGCCGATCTCGTCGAGGCAGCGGGCGCGGTCGAGCAGGGGTTCGATCTTCTCGTGCAGGAGGTCGGAGTCGCGGCCGACGGCGAAGGCGCGATCGAGGGTGGCGGCGGCCTCGGCGTGGCGGCCGAGGCGATGCTGGGCCTCGGCGAGGCCCTGCAGGGAATTGCTCAGGTAGCTGTGGTCCGGTCCGTACACCGCCTCGTAGATGCGCAGCGAGCGTTCGAAGCTGCCCATGGCCGCGACCGGTTCGTCCAGGGCCAGCTGCTCGAAGCCGAGGTTCTTCAGGGGCACGGAGTTCTCCGGGTCGTCAGGGCCGAGGGTGGTGTCGACCAGGGCGACGGCAGCGGCGAAGTTCGCGGCGGCGGCCGCGTGATCGCCGCGCTCGCGTTCGATCAGGCCCAGGTTGTTCAGGCACCAGGAGATCTGCACATGGGTCGGACCGAGCGACTCGCTCCAGACGGCCAGGGCCCGGCGCTGCTGCTCCTCGGCCTCGTCCAGGTGGCCGCGATCGCGGTTCAGGTTGGCCAGGTTCGTCAGCACGACGCCGATGTTCGGGTGCGTCTCGCCATAGATGCGGGACAGGATCGGCAGCGCCTCCTTGAGCAGCTGCTCGGCCCGCTCGAGATCGCCCTCGTAGCGCACGACGACGGCGTAGTTCACGCGCACCGCGGCCGGGACCGGGCTGCCCTCGGGGGCGGTGCGGTCGAGGACGACCAGCGCCCGCTCGAAATACTCCCGCGAGGCGGGGTAGTCGCGGGTCTCGCGCTTGACCAGGGCCAGGTGGTTCAGGCAGTTGCCCACCTCGAGGCTGCCGGGGCCGAAGGCCGTCTCGAGCACGGGCAGGGCCATCGTCATGAGGCTTTCGGCCTCGGCGAAGCGGTTGTCGCGGTAGGCGGACATGCCGAGCCAGTCGCGGGCCAGGGCGGTCTTGCCGTGGGCGGGGCCCAGCTCGGCCTCGCGGATGGCCAGGGCCTCGGCGAAGGCCGGCTCGGCCACGTCCGGCGCGCGCATGCGCTCGGCCACGCGGCCGCGGGCGAAGAGGGCGTCGGCCAGGGAGGTCCCGTCGGGGCCGGGATGGGCCCGCAGCGTCGCGATGGCGTCGTCGAGGATGGCCTGGGCCTCCTCGTAAAGGGCCAGCTCGCCGTACACCTCGCCGATCGTGGTCTCGAGGGAGGCCCGGATCTCCGGCTGGTCGGCCAGTTCGCCGGCGATGCGGGCGGCGCCGGCGTCGAGCAGGTCGCGGGCGGTGATGGCTTCGCCGCGGGCGCGGTCCGGCGCCGAGACCGAGAAGAGCTCGCGCATGAAGGCCGCGGTGCGGTTGGCCTTGGCGGCCTCCAGACGCGCGATGTCGCGTTCGTGGCCGAGGCGCGCCGTGTAGTGGACCGTCAGCCCCACGATGGCGGCCACGGCCGCCGTGGCCAGCACCGACGCCGCCGCGTTGCGCTGGAGGAACTTCCGCGCCCGGTAGGCGACCGTGTCCGGCCGCGCGCTGACCGTCTGGCCGGCCAGGAAGCGTTCGACGTCCTGCACGAACTGCTCGACCGAGGCGTAGCGCCGCTCGGGCTCCTTGCGCAGGGCCATGGCCAGGATCGTGTCGAGGTCGCCCGCCAGTTCGCGGCGCAGGCGCCGCAGCGACACCCGGCGCGTGCCTTCGAGCTCCACCGTGGACAGGGCCGCCGCGCCGGGCACGGTGTGGCCGTCGCGCCCCGGGCCGATCACCGTGCTCGCCCGCAGCGGCCGCTTCTCGGCGATCACCTTCAGCACCGCCAGATCGTCGCCCTCGGGCACGGTGTAGGGCCAGCGGCCCGTCAGGATGGTGTAGAGCAGCATGCCCAGCTGGTAGACGTCCGTGGCGGTGTTCACGCGGCCGCCGGAGATCTGCTCGGGGCTGGCGAAGGCGGGGGTCATGGCGCGCATCACCGAGCGGGTCACCCCCGCGTCGTCGTCCATGAGCTTGGCGATGCCGAAATCGAGCAGCTTCACGTGCCCGTCGCCGGTGACGAGGATGTTCGAGGGCTTGATGTCGCGGTGGACGACGAGGTTGCGGTGGGCGTGGGCCACGACGCGGGCGACCCGGATGAACAGGCGCAGGCGCTCCTTCACGGTCAGCCGGTGCTCGTCGCAGTAGACGTCGATGGGCAGGCCGTCGACGTACTCCATGACCAGGAAGGGATCGCCGCGCCCGGTCGCCCCCGCGTCGAGGAGGCCGGCGATGCCGGGGTGGGTGATCTGGGCGAGGATCTGGCGCTCGAGCTGGAAGCGCCGCAGCATCTCGGCGGAGGGGATGCCGGTCTGGAGGAGCTTCAGGGCGACCCACTGCTCGAAGTCGTCGCCCTGGCGCTCGGCGAGGTAGACGACGGCCATGCCGCCGCGACCGAGCTCCGAGACGATGCGGTAGGGCCCGATCGACTCGCCCACCAGGCTCGCGGCGGCCAGCTCGGCCCCCCGCTCGAGCTCGGCGGCGAAGGCCCCCGCGTGGGCGCCGCCCGTGTGCAGGGCCCGGGCCGCGTCGGGCTCCTCGCAGGCCCGCAGCAGGCGCCACACCACGTCGGCGAGGGCCGCGTCGCCCGCGCATTCGTCGTGCACGAAAACCTCACGGGCACGGCCCGTGAGGTCGAGGGCGCGATCGAAGATCTCGTCGGCCCGGCGCAGGTCCGGTCCCGGCGCCCCGTCGGGCGGGCCGGGATCCGGCGGCTCGTGGCGATCGCTCAACTGGGGCCCACCTCCGGCGCGCTGCCGAGCTCGGCCTGCAGCCAGGCCCGGGCGCGCATCCAGTCCCGCTGCACCGTGCGCAGCGAGGAGTCCAGGGCGGCGGCCGTCTCGGCCTCGCTCAGCCCCCCGAAGAAGCGGCACTCGACGACCCGCGCCAGGCGCTCGTTCACCTGGGCGAGGCGGGTCAGGGCGTCGTCCAGATCGGTCAGCCAGGCGGCGTCCTCGTCGGCCAGCGCCATGTCCTCCTCGAAGGTGACCATGGCCTGACCGCCACCCCGCTTGGCCGCCGTGCGCCGGCGGGCGCCGTCGGCCAGCACCTGGCGCATGGCGCGGGCGCTGATGGCCAGGAAGTGGTCGCGGTCGCGGCTGTCCAGGCCCTCCTGGCCCAGCAGCTTGAGGTAGAGCTCGTGCACGAGGCCGGTGGCCCCGAGGGTCATGGCCGGCGCGCCGCGGCGCAGCTGGCCGGCGGCCATGCGCTTGAGGTCCTTGTAGAGCAGGGGCACGATCCGGTCGAGGGCCGACTGGTCGCCGTCGCGGAACGACTGCAGGTGCATGGTGACCTGGTTCTCGAACATGGGTGGGACCTCCGGAACAGGGACGGGAGCCTCGGGAGAATGATAATCGAATTCAGGACGGCTGTCCTCGCGAATCCGGACGCGCATGCGGCCGGCACCGGGACCTACGCAGGCTGAGGTGCGATCCCGCCACGTCCCGGCGCCGAAAAAACACGGCGCCCCGGTGGGGGCGCCGTGCCGTGGCGGATTCCGTGGGGACCTAGCCGTGCTTCTCGTGCCAGGCCGCCAGCACCTCGGCCTCCTTCTCGGCCGGCAGGCCGGCGCGCCTGGTGACACCTTCGCGCCGGTCGTCCGGCAGCTCGTCGAACCAGGCCAGGGTGTCCCGGATCGTCTCGGCGTAGGGCCGGTAGACCAGGCCCGCCGCCACGGCCTTCGCGCAGCTGCGCAGACCGAAGGCCGCGTACTCGCCCTCGGGCGGCAGCCAGCAGGGCATGTTCATCCAGGCCGAGACCTCGTGCTCCTCGAGGAAGGCGTTGTCGGCCCAGGTGAAGGTGGCGTCCGACCCGGTCGCCTTGCGGCACTCCTCCAGGTAGGCCTTCATGGTCAGCTTGTTCTTCGGCTCGGGACCGGTCACGTCGAAGGTGCCGCCGGTGCGGTTCTCCATGCAGCGGACCTGGAAGGCGGTCAGGTCGCGACCGTCGATGATCTGGATCGGCGTGGCGCCGTCGCCGGGGGCCAGCACCTCGCCGCCCCGCCGCACGCGGACGGGCCAGTAGCCGCCGCGGAAGCTGAAGTCGCGCGGGCCCACGATCAGGCCGGGCCGGAAGATGGTGTGGTTGTCCGGATAGATGCGACGGATGCGGTTCTCGCACTCGGCCTTGAAGGGGCCGAAGAGGTCCCAGGTGAACTCGGTCTCGTCGGCGTTCGGGGCCTCGCCCACGGCGGCGGACTCGTCGGCGTCGGGCACCGAGTTGTCGACGTACACCGAGATGGACGACACGTAGCAATAGTGGCCGACGCTGCCCTTGAGCAGATCGGCCGTGGTCTCGACGATCTTCGGGATGTGGGGCCAGATGTCGATGCACACGTCCCAGGTGCGACCGCCGTCGATGGCCGCCTTCAGGGCGTCCAGACCATCGGCTTTCTCCGGATCGCGATCGCCGATCAGGCACTCCACGTCCGGGAAGAGGGTCTCGCTGCGGTTGCCGCGGTTGAAGAGGGTGACGGTGTGGCCGCCGGCGCGGAGGGCCTCGACGAGGTGGGGACCGGTCTGGCCGGTGCCGCCGAGGATGAGGACCTTCATGGGCTCGGCGGCGAAGAGCCGGCCGGACCAGGGCGCGGCCAGCGAGCCGAGGCCCAGGGCGGCGCCGGTCAGGGCCGAGGTCTTCAGGAACGTGCGGCGGGTCGAGCGGAGGGTCATGGCGGTCCTTTCGGCTGGTCGCGGGAGGCGGTCGTGTCGCGGGAGAATGGACCCCCTACGCACCGGCTGAGAATCGGTTTCAATTCGTCCGGGGCGAGCGTACACTGGCCCCGGGTCCGGGTCGAGTCCCGGGGCCGCCGCCCCACCGTGCGAAAGAAGGGACCCGATGCCGCGCCGTCACCTGCTCCCGCTCGCCGCCCTGCTGCTCCTGTTCGCCGCCGCCGGCCCCGCCGCCGCCGCGCCCGATCCCGCCGGCGTCTGGCTCGGCAGCCTGCAGGCCGGCGGCGCGACCCTGCGCCTGCGCTTCGACATCACCGGTTCCGCGGCGACGGGCCTGGCCGCGAGCATGACCAGCCTCGACCAGTCGTCGTCGGCCATCCCGGCGCGCATCGTCGTCGACGGCGCCGAGGTCCGGGTGCGGGTGCCGTCGATCTCCGGCGTCTTCGCGGGGACCCTTTCGACGGACGGCGACACCCTCGCCGGGCGCTGGTCGCAGCTGGGCCAGGACTTGCCCCTGGTCCTGACCCGCGACGCCGCGGCGCCGGCCGCGGTCGCGGCACCGCTCCCCGCCGCCCTGGCCGTCCACCCCTGGGCCGCCGGGCTGCCGGGGACCTGGATCGGCGCCCTGCACGTGAACGTGATCGAGCTGCGCCTGCAGTTCCACCTGACCGACGACGACGGCGAACTCGGCGTGACCATGGACAGCCTCGACCAGGGCGAGTCCGGCATCCCGGCCCTGGCCGAGCTGCACGCCGACCGCGAGGTCGTCTTCCGCTTCCCCTCGGCCGGCGCCCACTTCCGCGGGACCCTCGACGCCGCCGGCGACACCCTGCGCGGCGAGTGGGTGCAGGCCGGACAGGAGTACCCCCTCGTGCTGGGCCGCACGGCCGGTGCCACGCGCCTGCACAGGCCCCAGGAGCCCCAGCCGCCCTTCCCCTACACCGAGGTCGCGGTGAGCTTCGCCGGCGGTGCGGAGGGCGTGACCCTCGCCGGCACCCTGACCCTGCCGCCGGGCGAGGGGCCGTTCCCCGCGGCGGTGCTCGTGAGCGGCTCCGGCCCCCAGAACCGCGACGAGGAGCTGCTCGGCCACAAGCCCTTCCTCGTGCTCGCCGACCACCTGGCCCGGGCCGGCATCGCCGTGCTTCGCTGCGACGACCGCGGTGTGGCCGGCTCGACCGGCAACTTCTCCACCGCCACGACGGCCGACTTCGCCGCCGACGCGGCCGCCGCCGTCGGCTTCGCCCGGCGCCGGGCCGGGATCGACAGCACGGCCGTGGGCATCGTCGGCCACAGCGAGGGCGCCATGGTCGCGCCCATGGTGGCGGCCGGGCGGGGCGACCTCGGCTGGATCGTCATGCTGGCCGGGCCCGGGGTGTCCGGCCGGGAGATCCTCACCCACCAGACCGCGCTCCTGCTGCGGGCCGACGGTGCTCCCGAGGACCGGATCACGGCCGAGCTCGCCCGCTTCGAGACGGCCTTCGCCGCCATGGACGCCGAGCCCGACCCTGCGGAGCAGGCCGGCCGCATCAAGGCCGAACTGCTGGCCCGCGAGGCGGGCGCCGACCCCGACACCACGGCCCTGACCGGGCTCGCCTACCAGTTCGCCACGCCGTGGTTCCGCTGGTTCCTGGCCCAGGACCCCGCCGCGGTGATCGCGGCCGTGCCCTGCCCCGTCCTCGCCCTGTGGGGCGGCCTGGACCTGCAGGTCGACCCGGCGCAGAACCTGCCGGCGGTGGAGAAGGCCCTGTCCGGCGGCAGGAGCCCGCAGTGGGAGGTGCGCGAGCTGCCGGGCCTGAACCACCTCTTCCAGACGGCGACGACCGGCGCCATGAGCGAGTACGGGCGCAGCGAGGAGACCATGGCGCCGGCGGCGCTGGAGGCCGTCTCGACCTGGATCAGGAGCACGACCGGGCGCTGACCGTCGCGCCGGGGGAGATGCGAAGGGCGGACCCCGCGGGGCCCGCCCTCTTCGCTGCCGGTGCCGACGCCGGCTAGTTCAACGCCCAGCTCGTGTAGACCTTCATCTGGGGATTGCGCACGCTGATGTCGTCGTAGTCGCGGTACTTGCGCTCGGCGTTGACCACGAGGAATTCGGCGCCCAGCCCGATGTTGTAGCGGATCGGCACGCCGAGCCGGAGCCGGGTCGAGATGAGGTGATGGTCGGCCGCGTTGCCGCTGATCGCGTGCATCCAGGCGTGGCTGACGTCGAGCTCGGCCCACGTCCAGCCGCCGCGGCGCAGCTGGAGCTCGAGATCGAAGGCCGTGCCCGGACCGTAGTCGTACGAACGCCCCGACACGCTCTCATAGTCCGAACTCGCCCCGGCGAGGATCATCGGGCCCAGCTCGACCCGGCTGCGGAACTCGAAGCCGTTGTCGTACTCCCAGCGCGAGAGCAGGGCGGCGGTGAGAGCCTGGCCGCCGAACTCCAGGGCGTTGGTGTTCACGTACTGGTAGCGATGGTACGCCCCGACGATGTGCGCCGAATCGTCGGTCTCCTTGAGGAAGGTGCCGGCGAGATTGCCGCTGCCGGTGACCCGCCCGATGGCCGTCTTGTCGCCGAAGTTGAGCTGCACCTCGAAGTCGAAGTTGTCGTAGGGCTGGCCCAGGTCGCCGAAGAACGGATCGCCGTACTCGAACTCGAACTGGACGTAGACGTCGGTCGTGTCGGCGTTCCAGATCTGTTCCTCGCCGCGCGTGCGCAGGCCCAGGTCCATGTTCGTGCGGTAGTTCACCGGGAAGCGGTCGGCGGGGTTCGCGTGCACTCGGCTCCAGTCGCCGTCTATGATGCGGTTCAGGCCGCCCACCGGGTCGATGGCGAAGCCGCCCAGCTCGCGCCAGTTGCGCGACGAGCCGGTCGCCGTGTTGTCCCGGACGGTGGTCGCCAGGCGGTGGAAGATCTCGCCCAGCGCGATGCCGCCCATGCTGGTGGAGATCCAGTCGTTCATGGCCGGATTGTGCACTTCGCCGAAGTACTCCCACATGAGCGAACCGGCGAAGGCGAACGGCACCGACTGCCAGAAGGTGTAGCCGTTGCTGCGGGCCGCGTTGTAGTAGAGGTTCCCGTGGTAGGGATGGGCGTACTGGTTGGTGGTGAAGTTGTTGTCGTCCCAGGTCCAGCCCGTCTCGAGGTTCTCCTGCCACGAGTTGAACCCGATGCGGAAGACGGGGTTCTCCCCCCCTTCGCGGATGAAGCGGTCGTACGACCACACCAGGGCGTTGAGGCCGAAGACCTCGACCGCCGCGCGCCCGAAGTTGGGCGAGCCGTCCTCGCTCACCCCTTCGATGCCCGCGAGGGCGGGCGGCAGCTGGTCCTGGTCGGCGGGGGCGGCAGCGGCCTGCGCGCGGGCCACGAGGGGCGCGAGCAGGGCGGCGACGATCACGAGGCCCGCGAGGGCCCGGACGCGCCTGGGTCGTGTGCACGAGGTCATCATGGCCGGATCCTAGCGGCCTTTCGGGATTGCCGCCACCGGGAAGTTGGCCTAACATCCGGCCAGACCCGAGGAGGAGTCCATGTATTCCAGAGCGCACCGCCTGATCCTGTCCGCCGTCGCCGCGACCGCCTGCCTGGCTGCCGCCGCGCCCGCCCTGGCCCTCAGCCCCCACGCGCGGGACGGCTGGGTCCTCGGCCTCTCCTACGGCGGGGCCCGCGGCGAAGCCACCGCGCCGGACGGCGCCTCCGGCGAGACCGAGGACGGCGTCTCGCCCCAGATCCGCTTCGGCCACATGTTCGGCCGCAAGTTCTCGGTGGGCGCCTCCTATGCGGGCTGGATGTACGAGACCGGCGCGCGCCCCCTCAAGTACCGCTACGCCATGCAGAACATCCTGCTCGCCGCGTCGTGGTATCCCGGCGACCCGCAGAGCGCCTGGGGCGGCTTCGTCGTCCGCGGCGGCGCCGGCTGGGGCTGGGCCAACTTCACCGAGGTCGAGCTCTCCGACACGGAGGAGCAGGGACACGGCGACCGCACCACCGAGTGGGGCTTCGGCTGGGAGCTGAACGTGGGCTACGAATGGCGGCTGGTGAAGAACATGTCGGCCGGCCTCGGCATCGGCGTCAACCACCTCGATATCGGCGGCGACCTGACCGACACGGCGACCTTCTACCCGGTGACCCTGAACATGGGCTGGTACTGGGACTGACCCCGCCCGACTCCCCGAGCGCTATGTGGACCGCACTTCCCCGGGAGTGCGGTCCCTTGTTTCGGCCCGACGCTCGCGGAGGGCGTGGATGCCGGTGTACGCGGCCGGGATCACCAGCAGCGTGATCAGGGTCGAGACCGTCAGGCCCCCGATCACCGCGCGGGCCAGGGCCGCCTGGATCTCGCCGCCGGCGCCCCCGCCCACCGCCAGGGGCAGCATGCCCAGCACCGTGGTCGAGGTCGTCATGAGGATCGGGCGCAGCCGCAGGCGCGCCGATTCGATGACCGCCGTGGTCACGTCGAGGCCCTCCTCGCGGCGCTTGAGGTTGATGTAGTCCACCAGCACGATCGCGTTGTTCACCACGATGCCGATGAGCATGACGATCCCCATCAGGCTCTGCACGTTCAGCGAGGTGCCCGTCAGCAGCAGGGTCGGCACGACGCCGATCAGGGCCAGGGGCACCGCCAGCATCACGATGACCGGATCGAGGAAGCGCTCGAACTGGGCCGCCATGACCATGTAGATCAGCACGATGGCCATGATGATCGAGAGGGTGAAGTCGCGCTGGGCCCGCTGCTGCTCCTCGTACTCGCCGCCGAAGAGCACCGTGAAGTCGGGCGGCAGGGGCACCGCGCGCAGGGCCGCGCGCAGGTCGTCGACCACGTCGCCGAGGGCGGCTCCGGCGGCGAGGTTGGCCGTGATGTAGGTCACGCGCTGGCCGTCGACATGCTCGATCTCGGTGGGCCCGCGGCGCCGCTCGGCATCGACGACCGCCGAGACCGGGACGACACGCCCCGACGGCGTCCGCACCGAGGCCGATCCGAGGTCGAGGGTCGAGAGGCGGTCCTCCGGCTGCAGGCGCACGGTGATGGGAAACTCGTCGCCCCCCTCGCGATACACGCCCGCCCGCGTGCCGCCCACGTTCGTCTGCACCACCTCGGCGATGTCGCTCACCGACAGGCCGAGGTTGGCGATCTTGTCCCGCGCCACGACCAGGTTCTGCTCGGGACGGCCCTCGCGCCGGCTCACCCGCACGTCCTGCACCCGCGGCACGGTGGCCATGACGTCCTTGAGCTCCTGGGCCACCTGGTCGGCCAGGTCGAGGTCGTAGCCCCGCAGTTCGACCTGCACCGCGGCCTCGCCCGAGCCGAACAGCCGCCGCAGCATCCACAGGCCCGACTGGGCGCGCACGCGGATCTCGGCGCCGGGAATGCGCCCCGCCGTCTCGCGCCGGATGTGGTCGGCGATGGCGGCGCTCGGCAGCGAGCGCTCGCCCGCCCCCTTCAGCGAGATCTCCACCTCGGCGTCGCCGGGCCGGATCTCGATCGAGAGGTGCCGCACCTGGCCTTCCGGCAGCGCCTCGCGCACGATGGTCTCGAGCTCGTGCAGGTACTCGTTCACCACGGCGATGTTCGTGCCCTGGGCCATCTCGAGGCTGACGTCGATCTCGTCGGCGTCGGTCTGGGGCGCCAATTCGACCGCCAGGCGCGGCCACAGGGCCACGGCACCGGCGAGCAGCAGGCCCGTGGCGACGAAGATCACGGTCCGATGGTGCAGCAGCGTCGCGAGGCGGGCCGCGTAGCCGTCCTCCAGCCGGCGCAGGGCCGCGCCGAGACCGGCCAGGGGGCCGCCGCCGCCCACGGCCTCGCCGCGGCCGAGCCGCAGGTAGCGCCGCGAGAGCATGGGCACCAGCGTCAGGGCCACCAGCAGCGAGCAGAGCAGGGCGAAGACCACGACGAGGGCCAGCTCCTGGAAGAGCATGCCCGACACGGTGCGCATGAAGACCACCGGCAGGAAGATCACCGTCGTGGTCAGGGTCGAGGCGATGATCGCCCCGCCCACCTGGCCGGTGCCCGTCAGGGCGGCGTCGCGCAGGCTCTTCCCCTGCTCGCGCAGGCGCACGATGTTGTCCAGCACCACGATGGCGTTGTCGACGATCAGGCCGATGCCGAGGGCCAGCCCGCCGAAGCTCATCTGGTTCAGGGTGAAGCGGTTGAAGAACATCAGGCCGAAGGTGGCGATGAGCGAGATGGGGATCGAGAGCGCGATGATGAACGTGGTCGAGCCGTTGCGCAGGAAGAGGTAGAGGATCAGCACCGCCAGCAGGCCACCCCACACCGCCGACTGCTGCACGTTGTCGATGGAGTCCTGGATGAACGAGCTCTGGTCGACGATGAGCATCAGCTCGACGTCGTCGCGCTCGGCGTTGAGGCGCTCCATCTCGCGCCGCGCCGCTTCGGCCACGGCCACGGTGTTGGCCCCCGACTGCTTGCGCACGAGCATGCGCACCATGGGCTTGCCGTCGATCTGCACCAGGCGCGCCACGTCCTGGTAGCCGTCGACCACCTCGGCCACGTCGCCCACGCGGATCGGGTGCCCGTCGACCATGGTGATGATGGTGCGGCGGATCTCGTCGAGCGAGACGTACTCGCCCCGCGTGCGGACGTACATGTCGCGGGTGCCCTCGCGCATGTCGCCGCCGGGCAGGGTCAGGTTCTCGCGCAGCAGGGCCGCGCGCACGTCGCTGGCGCCGAGCCGGCTCGAGGCCAGGCGGTCGCGCTTGAGCCGGACCTGGATCTCGCGGTACACGCCGCCGCGGATGTCGACCGAGCCCGCGCCGGGGATCTTCTCGAAACGCTGGGCGATCTCCCGCTCGAGGATGCGGGTCATCTCCTCCATGCCCATCTCGCTGTAGGCCCCGATCACGACCACCGGGAAGTTGTCCGGATCGAACTTCCACAGGCGCGGCGACTCGACCTCGGGCGGCAGGTCGTCGCGGATGCGGTCGATGGCGGCGCGCACGTCGTTGGAGGCCTCGTCGACGTTCGTGCCCTGGGTGAACTCCAGGGTGACGCGGCTCTCGCCCTCGAGGGATCGCGAGCGCATCTCTTCCACGTTGGGCACGCCGGCCAGGGCGTTCTCGATGCGGTCGGTGACGATGCGCTCGATCTCCTCGGGCCCCACGTTGGGGTAGTTGGTGCGCACGGTGAGCTGGGGGAACTCGACGGGAGGCAGCAGATCGACGGGGAGAAAGCGGAAGCCCATGATCCCGACCACGATGATGATCAGGAAGACCATCGCCGTGGCGATGGGGCGGTCGACGGCCAGGCTAGTGATCCGCACCGCTGCCCGTCCCTTCGCGACGCGCGTTCAATTCGCGCATCAGGTCCTCGCGCTGCAGCGACTGCAGGCGCTCCACCCGGCTCCAGTCGACCGGGCGCACCCGCGCCCGCCCCTCTTCGCCGCCGAGCAGGTTCTGTCCCAGGGAGACGACCCAGTCGCCTGCGGCCAGTGGCCGCACCGCGGCCTCCATGCGCCCCTCGGCCACGATCTCCACGGGCACGAAGCGGAAGGCCACCGGCGGCGAGAGATACGCGGCGGCCTCCGGTCCGGCGGCGGGGGCGTCGGCCACCGCCCCGGTGGCGGCATAGACCCCCGTGACGCCCAGGGTCGGATGCTCGTACACCGCGCTGAGGGGCACGAGGGTCGCGGTCTCGCTTTCGCCCGTGTAGACGTCGACGGCCACGAACATGCCCGGCTTCAGGCGGCCGTCGGGGTTGGCCAGATCGATCTCGGCGCGGGCGGTGTGAGAGACGGGGTTCAGGAAGGGCGAGATGCGGGCCAGCGGCGCCGCCACCGCCCGGTCGCCCAACAGGATCTCGGTGCGCTGGCCCTCGGCCACATCGGCCAGCATGCGGTCGGTGAGGATGACCTCGACCCGCACGCTGTCGAGCTGGCCGAGGGTGAGCAGGCGCGTGGAAGGTCCGGCCAGCATGCCGGGCTCGACGCCGCGGTTGCCCACCGCGCCGGCGATGGGCGCGCGCACCACCGTGCGCCCGAGGTTCTCCTCCTCCTCCTCGACCACGGCCAGGGCCTGGTCGACCCGCGCCCCGGCCAGCTCGATCTCGGCTTCCGCCGACTCGGCCCGGGCCTCGCCGGCCTCGAGTTCGGCGGTGCTCGCCAGGTCCTCGGCCGCCAGCGACCGCAGCCGCTCGTAGTCGGCGCGAGCCTCCTTGGCCTGGGCCTCGGCCCGCCGACGCTGGGCCACGGCGATGCGGTGGTCGGCCCGCGCCTGCACGAGGCGCTTCTCGAACTCGGTGGCCCGCAGGCGCACGAGGGGGTCGCCCGCCGCGACGGTGGCGCCGTCGGACACGAGCACCTCGGTCACCACGGCATTGATCTCGGGATGCACGTCGATCTGGTTGCGGGCCTCGACCACGCCGCTCAGGCGCTGGGTCAGGGGCAGGTTGCCTTCGCGGGCGCGCACCGCCTCGACGGCGGGCACGAGGGCGCCGCCCTGCTTGCCGGTGGCGGCCTCGTCGCCGCAACCGGCGACCGCGAGGAGGCCGGCCAGGACCCAGGCGCCGGCGGCGGGGCGGCGGCCACGGGGGCGATGGCGGGAGGTCCGGGTCGGGAACGCGGGTCTCGTCATCTTCACAACCTGTTGTGCTGCAGACACTCGGGACGTTGCGGGCGAGTGCGGAGGTCTCCCCCAGCTTAGCAGCGAACGGCCGGACGCACCACAATCTTCACCCGGGACTGCGCATCGGCCCGCCCTTGCCGCATGTGGACGAAACCCCACCGCCGCGCCGGAACCGGGAGACCCCATGGACCCTTCGCCCCGCCACCGTCCCTTCGCGCCCGTGCTGCGTGCGGCGTGCGCGGCGGCCTGCCTGCTGGCGCTGGCCGCCGGCTGCCAGCGCGGCCCCGACCCGGGTCCCCGCGGCCGCGTGCTGATTCTGGCCGACGGCGGCACCGAGAACGCCATGCTCGCCGCGCTCGGCGCCGCGGGCTGGGACACGGTGCGCGGCGGCCCGTGGTACGAGGGGCTCGGGCGCGACGCCGACGGCATCGACGTGGTCGTGCTCCCCTGCGCCCAGGGCTACGACCACCGCATGCCCCCGGCGGAACAGGAGCGCCTCGTGCGCTGGGTCGCCGGTGGCGGCGGCCTGGTGGTCACCGAATGGTTCCACTACTACGCGACCCGCAACGCCGTCCTGGCCGGGATCCTGCCGGTGGGCGTCTCGAACCGCTACGCCTACGCCGCCCAGACCCTGCACCCGGCGGCCGCGCACGAACTCGCCGGCGGCCTGCCCGACGCCATCGTCACCGGCCCCGACTGGACGCAGGTCGTCCTCGAACCCGATACCACGGCCGCCAAGCAGGCCCGCGTCGCCGTGTTCGGCGCGGACGGCGAGCCGGCCGTCGTGACCGGACGCCACGGCCGCGGCCACATCGTCTCGTGGGGCATGGCGGGGAACTACGACGGAGCCGACTTCCGGACGCCGGCGGTCGATCGTCTGCTGGTGCGGATCGTGGCCTGGGCCGGGGGCTGAGCGCGGAAGACCTGCCCGCGCCTTGCCCCCGCGCGCCGATGCACCTATCCTCCCCGGACCGAAAACGACACTCCCCAGCCCGAGGCGAGCCCCATGTCCGAGTATTCCGCCCCCGACTTCTACCGCTTCTCCCGCAACCTGAGCGACGAGGAGCGCGGCATCCGCGACACCGTGCGGCAGTTCGTCAGCGACCGCTTCATGCCCCTGGTGCGCGACCACTTTCGCGCCGGCACCTTCCCCACCGAGCTCATCCCCGAGCTCGGCGCCCTCGGCCTGCTGGGCACCCACGTGGAGGGGCCGGGCTGCCCGGGCCTGAGCGGCACCATCTACGGTCTGGTCTGCGCCGAGCTCGAACGGGGCGATTCCGGCCTGCGCAGCTTCTGCTCCGTGCAGGGCAGCCTCGTCATGTGGCCCATCGCCACCTACGGCACCGACGAGCAGAAGGAGAAGTGGCTGCCCGGACTCGCCTCCGGCCAGCTCATCGGCTGCTTCGGCCTGACCGAGGCCAACCACGGCTCCGATCCCGGCGGTATGGAGACCCACGCCGAGCGCGACGGCGACGGCTGGCGCCTCAACGGCAGCAAGCTGTGGATCACCAACGCCAACATGGCCGACGTGGCCGTGGTCTGGGCCCGCACCCCCGACGGCGTCAACGGCTTCCTGGTCGAGCGCGGCATGGAGGGCTTCAGCACCAACGAGATCCACGGCAAGTACAGCCTGCGGGCCAGCGACACGGGCGAGCTCGTCTTCGACGACGTCTTCGTGCCCGACGCCAACCGGCTGCCCGGTGCCAAGGGGCTCAAGGCGCCCCTGAGCTGCCTGAACCAGGCCCGTTACGGCATCGCGTGGGGCGTGGTGGGCGCCGCCGCCGACTGCTACGACACCGCCCTGCGCTACGCCGGCGAGCGCGAGCAGTTCGGCAAGCCCATCGCCGGGTTCCAGCTCGTGCAGCAGAAGCTCGTGGTGATGCTCACCGAGATCACCAAGGCGCAGGGCCTGTGCCTGCAGCTCGGCCGCCTCAAGGACGACGGCATCAACGACGTGCCCCTGGTCTCCCTCGCCAAGCGCAACAACGTGGCCATGGCCCTGGACTGCGCCCGCACCGCGCGGGACATCCTCGGCGCCGCCGGCATCACCGACGAGTTCTCCCCCGGTCGCCACATGACCAACCTCGAGTCGGTCATCACCTACGAGGGCACCCACGACATCCACACCCTCATCGTGGGGGCGGAGATCACGGGAATCGCGGCGTTCCGGTAGGCGCGGCCGCGACCTCCTGCCGGAACGGTGGGAGTTGCTTCCGTCCCTGCGGCCCCCTATGATCATGCGAGCGGGACGGCGGCCCAGCCGCCGTCTCCGTTTATCGGGCCCGGCCGTTCTGCCGGGGCGCGCGGTGCGCCGCGGGCCCATGCCGGCCCGATCTCCGTCGCATCAAGGGGGAATTCCATGTCCATCCGCACCAACGTGCTGGCCTGCAGCCTGTTCCTGCTGCTGTCCGGCTTCTCCGCAGCCGACGCCCGGGCCGACGATCGCCCGGTGCTCGCCCGGGACCCGCGCATCATCAACGGCGGTTCGGCCGCCACGGCCAAGGCCGTCGTCGACACCATCCGGCTCATGGGGCCCCGCGACTCCGGCGCGCCCTACGTCGGCGACTTCGAGCTGGGCTGGAACGGCTGGACGTCGTTCGACGAGACGCAACCGCCGGTCAACCACTGGCAGGTGAGCGACTACAACCAGCCCCTGGCCGGCGACCTGGCCGCCTGGTGCGGCGACCTCTCGTTCCCCAGCTGCGACGGCACCCTCGACCCGGCCGGCGGCTACGGCAACAACTGGCACGACCTGCTTTCCCGGCGGATCGCGGTGCACGATCCGGGTGCGGCCGCGACGGTGCGCGTCACCGCCGCGCTGATGAACGACACGGAGCCCGGCTACGACTACACCTACCTCAGCGTCAGGGTCGCGGATTCCCCGGCCTTCACCGATCTGGGCACCTGGTCGGGGCTGGCCACCGTCGCGGTCGACGAGAGCTTCACCTACCAGGCCGCCGAACTGGTCGACGGCACCGATGTGCACGTCGTCTTCCGCTTCCAGTCCGAGGGCGGCTGGTCGGACGAGGACTGCAGCTTCCCCACCGCCGGCGCCTGCCAGGTCGACGACATCACCGTGACCGTCAGCCAGGTCGGCCAGGCCGACATCGTCGACTTCACCAATTTCCAGGACGGCACGCTCGGCGCGTGGTTCCTCGATTCGCCGACGGCCGTCGGTGACTTCGCCAAGCTCTGGCACAGTCTCGAGGACGTCGACGCCTGCGTCACGAACTACTCGTCCCAGGTCGCGTTCATCGATGACGGCGTGGTGGTGCCGGGCACGGGCGGCTCCCTGTGCATCAACTGGTGCTACGGGCCCGCCGGCTACATCGTCAGCACCACCGGCGGCCTGGCCGGGCCGGCGGCGCATCTGGCCAACTCGATCCGCTCGCCGGTCATGGCCTGGCCCGATCCCGCCTCCACCGGGGCCCTCTTCGAGTTCGACGTCTATATGCACGAGGATCTCTCGATCGACGCGCCCGGGATCTTCTACCTCTGGGGCATCCGGTCCGCCGACACCGACAATTCGGCCGGCTACGGCGTCCAGATCCTGGACGAACAGCCGTTCGTCGACCGGCAGGTCATCTACTTCGGCGGTCCGGGCTACAAGCGCGAGAGAAACGATGTCACGACCCTGCTGAACCGCGGTTGCGACGAGATCCAGGTGCAGATGGGCGCCTACGAGATGGGCTGGCTCTTCGGCTACTCGGGCGACGACGGCTACCCGGCGCCCTATCTGGACAACGTCTCGGTGAAGGTTTTTCCCCTGTCCGGGCCCGCCATGACCACCCGGGAGATCGACCTGGCCCAGGACGCGTTCCCCGAGATCGACGCGATCGACTTCGGCGATCTCGGCAGCATGCACGTCCGCTTCGACATGGCCCGGAACATCTCGTTGGCCAGTCACCTGCGCAACGATCCGGGCGATTCCATCGTGTGCGACATCGTACCGGCCCGACCCGGCGCCGTGCTGTCCGGCACGCCGCAACTCCACTACGTGATCAACGCCAATCCCGTCTTCGACGCCTACCGCACCACGCCCACCTCCGGATCGGTCCCCGGATCGCCCGCGGTCGGCTCCGGCGGCGTGCCGGACGAGAAGGCCTGGGCGTTCGATCTCCCCGACACCGGCACCCTCTTCCCCGGCGACGTGCTCCACTACTACGTGCGGGCCGCCGACGACGCCGGCGGCGACATCCGCTATCAGACCCTGCCCGGCGATCTGTCCGGTTTCGGCGACTTCTCCCAGCCCCTGGCCTACCACTCGAGCTTCGTGGTGCACGCGCTGCCGACCATCAGGGAAGCGTTCTACTCGAAGCGCATCCCCGAGGTCCTGCTGTGGAACGACTTCGCCAACCGCGGGGGCGAGGACGAATGGACTACCGCGCTGCGGTTCGCCGGCTTCAACGCGGGCGAAGAGTACGACATCTACTACACCAACGGACCGTCGTCGGGCGTCGGGAACGGCCTCGGCGGCCGCACGTCCGGGCCCTCCCTCGACGGGTACAGGGCCATCCTGTACACCTCCGGCAACCTGGGCACGACCACCCTCAGCAACGGGGACTTCCTCCGCGATGCCGGCGACGACATCGGCACGCTGATGTCCTGGCTCGACGCCGGTGAACGCCAGCTCTTCCTGACCGGCGACAACCTCGTCTCCGACCTGGTGTACAACGCCGGGGCCGATGGCCTCGCCTTCGCCGTGAACGTCATGGGCGTGAACAACTACGCTGCGGACCTCCGCTACTTCATCGCCAACCAGTCGACACCGGTCGTCCGCGCCGTGCCCGGCAATTCGGTCTTCTCGAACGTCTCGAGCTGGATCGCCTACGGCAGTTGCCCGGCCATCAACACCTTCGACGCGGTCCAGACGCGCCCCGGCGCCGAACGGCTCGCCGAATTCACCGATCCCAACGGCTCGAGCGGGAGCTACTCGTTCTCGGCGGCGACCTTCAACCGTCATGACGAGACGGACCTGGTCATCTCCCTGCCCTACGACCTGATGTTCGTCTGGACCGACCCGGACGACTACGCGCCCTACCCGCTCTCGGCCCGCGACCGGATCCTGCGCGACGTCTTCGACAGGTTCAGCCTCCTCGGGGGCATCGCCGATGTCCCGGCCCGGGAACGCTTCCACGTGGCCAACCACCCCAACCCCTTCAACCCGGCCACCCGGGTCGACTACACCATCCGGGCGGCGGGCCACCTCAGCCTGAAGGTGTACGACATCCGCGGCCGCCTGGTGCGCACCCTGGTCGACGGCCGCGTCGAACAAAGCGGCTTCGTCACCTGGGACGGCACCGACGACCGCGGCGCCGGCGTCGCCTCGGGCGTGTACTTCACCGAGGCCCGCATGGGCGGCGAGGTGCAGATCAACAAGATGGCGCTGGTGAAATAGCGCCCGACCGGGCGCCCGACCGCCGGCTCCGACCCGTGGCCGCCCGGACACATCCCCCGTGTCCGGGCGGCCACGCTTTGACGATGGTCGACATAACTACATACCAATCAACAGATTGAACCACTCGAGCCCCGGCGCGGGCCTTGCAGGACGGACCGCGTTCCGTCCCCCATCCCGCAACCGAGGAGTCCGTCATGCGTCGTCTGGTCCTGGCCCTGCTCGTGCCCATCCTGCTCATCGTTTCCCTCGCCGGCTGCAGCACCGTCGGCACCCGGGCGCCACGGCCGGCCGGCGGCCGCGCCCACGATCCCACGGCGCCCCTCTTCGCCGACGACGCCGCCGAGATCGATGACCTCGACATCGCCCGCATGCTCGAGACCGACCTGCACCTGCCGCCCCGGATCCGCATCGGCATGATCCACCTCAGCCACCGCCGCGAACGGGACGGCCGCATCGTCCTGGCGAACCGCCCCGACGAGATGCCGCGGGTGCACGACGCCTTCGACGAGCTGATGGCCAGCCCGCGCGTGTGCGACGTCTCGTACCTGCCCACCATGCTCGTGCCGCACGTCCGCCAGCCCGGCACCCTGCGGGCGGCGGCGGCCCGCTACCAGGCCGACTGGCTGCTGCTCTTCGACAGCCGCACGACGATCCTGCGCAAGAGTCCGATCTTCGGCAGCGACAAGTCGCGCGTGTGGTGCGAGGCCGAGTGCATGGTGCTCGACGTGCGCACCGGACTGGTGACGTTCTCGTCCCAGGCGCGGGTGTCGGTCACCGACGTCGACCCGGACGAGATCTGGTCGGGCGACATGGCCATCTCCCTGGCCGAGGAGCACGCCCTGGGCGAGGCCATGACCACCAACACCGTGAACCTGGCCCGCTATCTCGCCGCGCTCGAGGGCTGAGCCCGCAGCGGGGATTGCCTCCCCCGCCCCGGATCCGTACTCTCATGCAGCCGCCGGCGTCCGGAGCGCCGGCGGCGGCTCCCTTCCCGTCGGCTCCCTTCGCCCGGAGCCGGCGTCGCCCACGCCGGGCGGTCCGGAGGGTCGAGCCGGGGCTGCCGCACCATCCGGAAGTTCGTCCTCGACCTCGCTCGGTCCCGCGAACCCTTCCGCTCGCTGCACCCGCGCATCTCCGTGTCGTTCAAAGGGGAACGTCATGTCCGAGTTCCTGTGGGGATCCATCCGGTTCTTACGCCCCATCGCGCCCGATCACATGCGGCGAGCCGCTCGCAGCGGCGCGGGCCGTCCGGCCGCCGGCGAGCCGCATTTCCGCGCGGCGTCCCTGGAATCGAAATAGCCGAGGGGGAGAGGTGGGACCGCGGCCCGTCAACCGGATGGGCCGCGGTCCCCGGGGCGCCCAGCGAGCACGAGCACGCCGACGACCGACACCGCCAGACCCGGGAAGATCGCCTCGACGCCGAGCCACGACGACCCCCGCCCGAGCACCATCCACCCTCCCGCCGCGAGGCCCGCCGCCGCCATCGTCCACACGATGCGCCGCCCCCCCACCGGCCGCCCCAGCTGGGCCAGGCCCAGGGGCAGCAGCAGCACCGGCGTGCCCACCGAGCCGAGCAGCTTCCACAGGGTGATGACCGACCCCGACCACAGCGCCAGGCCGATCGCCACCGCCGCCGTGCCCAGCAGGCTCCAGCGGATCACGCCGAGGCCGGCGTCCTCGCCGGTTTCGCCCCGCCAGCGCCCGATCACGTCGCGCCCCAGGGTGATCGCCCCGATGAAGGCGTAGCTGTCGACCGTCGACATGATCGTGGCCAGCAGACCCACCGTGAAGAGCCCGTGCCACGCCCCCGGCAGGACGTGCGCCGCCAGGGCGGGGAAGGCCTGCACCGGATCGGCCAGGTCGGGCAGCAGGGCCCGGGCGTAGAGCCCGGCGGTGGTGGTCAGGAAGTCGAAGCAGATCCAGAACCCGATGGCCAGCAGGATGCCGCGCCGGGCCGTGGCCTCGCTCTGCGCCGCGTAGCAGCGCTGGTAGAAGGCGGGCTCCACCAGGGTGCTCAGGGCGATCACGTACCACACGGCCACGGCCTGCCAGCCCAGCCCGCCGTCCCACGCCAGATGGCCGGACGGCAGCGCGCCGCGCAGGAACGCCGCCCCGCCGAAGCGCGCCACGCACACGGGCACCAGCACCAGGAAGCCCGCGAACATGAGCACGAACTGCACCATGTCCGTCGCCACCACCGCGCGCAGGCCACCGCGGAACACGTAGCTCACCGACAGGGCCGTGCCCAGCACCACGCCCACCCACACCGGCAGCCCCGTGGCGAAGGCCAGCAGCACCCCGAGCATGAGCACGTAGGCCGCCGGCGCCGTCATCACGAAGAGCACGGCGGCGCCGAGCAGGGCCGCCGGCCGGCCGTAGTGCGTCTCGAGCAGGTCGGGCACCGTGAGCACGCCGCTGCGCCGGGCGCGGCGGGCCAGCACGAGGGCGAAGACGGCGGCGTACAGGTAGTAGGGCACGCCGAACACGAGCCAGTTGCTCACCCCGTACGACCAGGTGTACTCGCCCACGCCGAGGATGCCGCCGTACCAGGTCGTGACCAGCGAGGCGGTGAAGGCGGGCAGGGTGAGGCGGCGTCCGGCCACGATGTAGTCGGTGGCGCCGGTGGCCGGACGGCGGAAGAGCCGCAGCACCACGAAGAGCAGGAAGGCCAGGTAGACCAGGCCCGCGAGGAAATCGGAGCCGGCGGTCATCTCACTCGCCGTCCGCCTCGTCCTCGACGTACGCGGGGCCCACTTCGCGGTCGACCGAGACGAGCAGCGGCCCGTCGCCCACCGTGATCAGCAGCGGGCTCATGGTGACCCGGTTGCCGATGGTGGCCATGCCGCCCGGCACGAGGGTCTCGCCCAGGAGCGGGAACTCGGCCCCCTCGATGGTCACGCCGGGCACCGGTCCGGCCAGGGGCAGCACCGAGAACTTCGTGCCGAGCGGGATCTCCCACGAAACGCTCGTGCCGGGACGCAGCCGCACCGTGTCGGCGTGGTGACCGGCCACGCAGAGCCGCAGGCGGTCGGCGAAGCGCTCGAGCAGCTGCACGTTGAACAGGGTGTGGTCGAGCCGCCAGCCGGTGGCCCCGAGCAGCACGGCCTCCTCGTAGCCCTCGGCGGCCAGGTACAGCAGGGCCTTCTCGCTGTCGGTGGTGTGCTGGTCGGCCACCTGCAGGAAGCGCGGACCTTCGCGGCCGCCGAGCAGGCGTCCGGCCAGGGAATCGAAGTCGCCGATGACGACGTCCGGGACGCGCGGCAGGTGGTGGTACGGGTGCCCGGCCGCATCGGTGCAGACGAAGAGCTCGGCTCCCTGCAGCCAGTAGGCGAGCAGTTCGTCGGGCGGCGGCGGGCCGTCGCACAGGACGACGGCCCGCGGACCGCGCTTGGGAAAGATCGGGCAGGCGGCGCCGCCCTGGACGGGTTCGTAGGTGCTCATCAGAAGCTGCAGTCGACTCCGACGACGAAGTTGCGCCCCGCGGCCGGGGTGTAGTGGTTCTCACCGTACCAGTATCCCCACGTTTCGTACTCCGTGTCAGCAACATTCCGCAGGTGC
Source organism: bacterium (assembly GCA_020440705.1). Classification (NCBI taxonomy): domain Bacteria; species bacterium. Next base: position 42,417 of record JAGRNP010000021.1, read on the forward strand.
ACGAAGCCGCGGCAGCCGGTGAGGGCCGGAGTCAGGGCGCCCAGTTCGGCCCACAGCGACAGGTCGACCGTCGTCCAGGGATCGATCACCCGCCCGGGCTCGCCCGAGTTGTCGAGGGCCTGCTCGCCGGTGTGGCGCAGGCGCACGCGGGTGCGGAGCGGGCCGGACCACTGCGCCGACCAGTCGGCCATGACGAGGCTCTCGGGGAAGAGCGCGATGCGGTTGCCGGAGTAGTCGGAGACGGTCCCGTCCCAGTCGTGGAAGATGAACTCCTCGAAGCGGTCCCAGCTGCGCGACGCCGCCAGGACGAACGCGTGCCGCTCGCCCGCGACCGCCCGCACCTCGAGCTCGAGCCCCTTGTGTTCCGTCCGGCCGGCGTTGCCGCGGATGCCGCTGCCGTCCTCGCCCACGCCGCCGTAGGGCACGATCTCGTTGGTGAAGTCCATGAAGTAGCCGCCCAGCGAGAACGCCACCCGCGGCGTGCGCCAGGAGACGCCCAGCTCGTAGTCGACGACCTTCTCCTCCTTCACGTCCGGGTTGGACCACCTGACGTAGTCGATGCCGCCGTCGGCCCTGTGCACGTGGAGGCTGTCGGCGAACAGGGGCCGCACCCCCAGGTCCGACCCGCTCAGCCAGGTGTCGAAGAGCTCGCCGTCGGTGGGCTCGCGGTGGTTCACACCCACCGAGCCATACATCTGCAGCGCGCCGCCCCCCACCGGGCCGGCATCGAAGTTGATGGCTCCCTTGGGGTTGAAGAAGTCCCAGTCGGCGGTGTACTGGTGGCGGTCGGCGCCGGTGAAGTTGCCCACCTCCTCCTGCATGAACTCGTACGACTTGTGCTGGTAGTGCAGTTCGCCGGTCAGGGTCAGGGCGCCGGCGGTCCAGCGCTGGTTCGCGTAGAGCGACCAGGCGTCCTTGTCGCCGGTGTACTGGTGGTACTTGAAGCCGTCGACGAAGTCGTCCGGCGTGAAGCCCTCGGCCCAGAGCACCTCGCCCCAGTGGTCCGAGTGGAACGTGTACCAGTCGCCGCCCACGAGCAGGCGCCGGCCCTCGCCCTGGTCCCACTGCAGGTGGGGCACCCAGCCCGTGTGCTCCTTGCGCACCCACTTCTGCCGGATCAGGTCGAGCGTCGTCGAGTCGGTCACGCCCGGCAGCGTGTCCAGGGCGAAGGCCGCCGCATCGGCCCCCCACTTGTAGTTCTCGTAGAACCCCTCGCCCCGGATGTGATAGACGCGGTTCGTCAGCTGCACCGTGTCGGACAGGTACCACGTGCTGTGCAGCTCGTAGTGCGGCTGCCGGAAGTCGTCCACGGCGTTGTGATAGGTCTCGAGATTCGCGCGCCGGTTCTCGCGCAGCAGCGACTCGGGCACGGCGTCCCACGCGTGGTGGGTGACCTCGCGCCCGGTGTAGATGTTCGCCCGGGTCGAGGTGTTCTCCGTGTCGTACTGGCCGCTCCAGAAGAAGCCCCAGCCGTCGTGGCCGCTGCGATCGCGGTAGCCGTCGCTCTCCTGGCGCGAGAGGCGGAAGGACGAGCGGAAGCCGCTGCCGGCGACATCGCCGGTCTGGTACCGGATCATCTGCCGCTGGGTGCCGTAGCTGCCGAAGTTCAGGGAGGCCATGCCGCCGGGTTTCGCCGCCAGATCACGCGAGACGATGTTCACGGTGCCGCCGATGGCCGTCATGCCGCCCACGGCATTGGTCACGCCCCGCTGCACCTGGATGTCCTGGATGCTGGCGCCGAGATCGGGCAGGTCGACCCACCAGATCTGGTGGTCCTCGGGGTCGTTGAAGGGGATCCCGTTGAAGAGCACGCCGACCCGGCGCTGGTCGAAGCCGCGGATCTTCAGGTACGAGTAGCCGAGCCCGTTGCCGGCGTCGCTGTAGGCGAAGACGCCCGGCACGCCCTGCAGCAGGAGCGGCAGCTCGAGATCGGGCTCGCGCCGCTCCAGTTCCGCGTGGGAGATGTCGGTGACGTTGAGGCGGGTGTTCCCGTCGTAGCGTGACTCGGTCACGACCACGTCGGCGTCGCGGTAGGTGCGGTCGTCCTGGGCGGCGGCCCCGGTCCAGGGCGCCGCGGCCATGGCCACGGCCACGGCGAAAAGCAGGTTGCGTGTCATGTCTGGCACCTCGTAAGGTTCGCCAGCCGGTGGGAGTCGCAAGGCAACAAAAAAGGCGCTCCCGTCGATTCGGAAGCGCCGCATGCGGCCCGTTTCCCTACGCCGGCATGATCCGGTTCAGGTTCCAAGGGTGTTTCTCAGGCCTTCGATGCCCCGGCATTGTCTCGGCGGGACGGCCACCCCTAACGGTCGCCACGACCATAGCTCCCGCCGGGCCGGGAGTCAAAAACTTAAGCGGATCCCCCGCGCAGCCGATAGGTTCGACGCCCGCGAGCCGCCATCACGAAAGCGAGATCCCATCCCGACCCGCCACCCACTCCGGATCCTCCTCGTCGTCGCGATGCTCGCCGCCGTGTCGGCCCCGCTTCGCTCGGCCCGGGCCGCCGCCGCCCCCGCGGATTCCCTGCCGCAGCCATCGGCCCTCGAGAACACCCTCGGCCTCGACTTCTCGTCGTTCACCTCGACACGCTCGCTGGTGACGCTCGGACTCGGCGCCGGCCTCGCGGCCTGGGCCTGGGAGGAGACCGACGAGAACTTCCCGCCCCTGAAGGAGGCCCTCGACAAGTCCTTCCTCGACCCCTTTCTCGATTTCGGCAACCTCTACGGCAGCGGCCTGGTGGTGGGGGGCGGCTCGGCCGCGCTCATCGGACTCGGCCGGGCCACGGGCAACGAGGGGATGGCGACGACCGGCACCGACCTGGCCCGCGCCTTCGTGCACTCGGCGGCGCTCTGCTGGGTCCTGAAGGTCTCGGTGAACCGCACCCGGCCGTCGGGCGGGCCCTACTCGTTCCCCTCCGGCCACACGACGTCGGCCTTCAGCACCGTCGCCCCGGTCTGGCACCACGCCGGCTGGGGGCCGGGACTGGGCGCCACCGTGGCGGCCACCCTCGCCGGCATCGGCCGCATGGAGGAAAACCGCCACTACCTGTCCGACGTGATCGCCGGCGCGGTCCTGGGCCTGGTCACGGGCTGGGCCGTGATCGACCACCGCCGCGAGTTGGAACTCCTCGACCATGTGGTCGTGGGCGGCGACGTGATCGGGCTGGCCTGGCGGTTCTGAGAACGCCCCGCGGACCGGTGCCCATCCTCAGGCCTCCCGCCTGACCGCGTTCACCAACTCATCCAGCTTCTGCAGGAACAGCGAGCGGTCCTTCGGCGCGAAGGGCGGCGGCCCGCCGGTCATGACCCCCTGGTCGCGCAGCATGGTCGCCAGATGGCGTCCCGCCAGGGCGTCGCCCACGTTGGCGTCGGTGAACTCCCGCCCCTTGTGTCCCAGCACCCGCGCCCCCTTGTCCAGGCAACGCGCCGCCAGGGGAATGTCGCCCGTGATCACGATGTCGTGGCGCTCGACGTGCGCGACGATCCAGTCGTCGGCGGCGTCCGGACCGTCCGGTACCACCTCCAGGCGCACCGACGGTCCACCCGGGTGGTTCATCCAGGAGTTGGCCACCAGGGTCACGCCCAGCCCGTAGCGCCCGGCCACCTTGTAGACCTCGTTCTTCACCGGGCAGGCGTCGGCATCGATGTACACGTGCAGCAACAGCGGCTTCCTTCCTGCCTGAACCTTCCGTTCGGGCCCTCGGTGCAAACTAAAGTTTTCCCTTAATTCTGAAAGTCGATGCGCGATAACCAAGACGATCGCCATGACATGCCCATCTTCGATGCTATGAGGTCACCGCATGCTCCCGACCATCAAGTCCCGACTGATCGCCGCGTTCGGCGCCATCGTCGCCCTCCTGGCCCTGACGACCCTCGTCGCCGACCGCCAGATCACGGCGACGACCCGCACCACCGAGGAGCTCGTCGGGCCCTATTGGAGCACGGCCGACCACCTGATGGAAGCGAGCATCCGCATCCGCGAGCATTCGCGCACCGTCCTGAATCCGGGCTTCGAACTCGACCGCAAGGCCTTCGAGCGGACCTACGAGGACGAACTCCAGGAATTGGCCGCCGGCTTCGGCGAAACCGCCCTGCCCCCGGCCACCGTGGCCGAGATCCGCGCCGGGCTCGAACGCCTGCGCACCACCTACCGCGTGCCCCTCGAGACGGCCACCCTGCCCGGCGAGCGCATGGAAGTCGCCGACGCG
>JAGRNP010000022.1 GCA_020440705.1 bacterium
AGCATGCCGCCCAGGCCCACCGCCGCCAGCGAGACGCTGTTCACCCGCCCGATGAGCGCCGTGTCCACCGTCCACATGAGGGTCTGCGAGAGCATGGTCAGGATGGTGGGCGTGGCCAGCGCCAGGATCTCGCGGGCGTCGTGCACGACGAAGAGCCGCGTCCAGCGCAGGGGCGCGGGCGCGGGGGGCGGGGTCGGACCGACCCCGGTGTTCGCCGGGACGTGGGACATGGGCGGAGTTCCCCCGCCGGAGGAGCTCCGGCCGTGGCGCCGGACCCGCCCGCGCGCCGTTCGCGCGTGACCGGGTCCGCCAGGTCGCCTATCATGATAGCCCATTCGTTCCGCGACACAAATGCGCAGCGGCGGACCGACCCCGGACGGGGCCCGCCGGAAAGAGGCCATCCTGGACCACGACGCCTGCATCCTCCTGCCCCGCGCCCGCGGCCCCCTGCGCGGCACCGTCGACGTGCCGGGCGACAAGTCGGTCTCGCACCGGGCCGCCCTCTTCGGGCTGCTGGCCAACGGTCCGTGCCGCGCCCGCGGCTGGCTTGCGAGCGCCGACACCCTGGCCAGCCTCGCGGCGGTGCGCACCCTCGGGGCCGCGGTCGTGCACGAGGGCGACACGATCACCGTCACGCCGCCGCCCGCCCGCCCGCAGGGCGATTTCGACATCGACTGCGGAAACAGCGGCACCACGGCCCGGCTGCTGTGCGGGCTTCTGGCCGGCTGGCTGCCGGCCGGCGCCGCGGTCACCCTGCGGGGCGACGCGTCCCTCAGCGGTCGCCCCATGAACCGGGTGGTCGAACCCCTGCGCCGCATGGGGGCCGACATCGCCTTCCTCGGCACCGACGGCCGCCTGCCCCTGCGCGTGACCGGCGCACCCCTGACCGGCGTCCACCACGACCTGCCGGTGCCGTCGGCCCAGGTGAAGTCGGCCCTGCTCCTGGCCGGGCTCGGTGCCGCGGGGGTCACCTCGCTCAGCGGCGCGGGCACCAGCCGCGACCACACCGAGCTCCTGCTGCACACCATGGGCGTTCCGTGCGCGCCCGCCGCGCCGGGTCCCGAACTCGCCGTCACCGGCGGCGCGCGTCCGGGCGCCTTCGACATCCGCGTGCCGGCCGACCCCTCGACCGCCGCCTTCTTCCACGTGGCCGCCGCCCTGGTGCCCGGCTCGGACGTGCTCACGCCGAACCTGAGCCTCAACCCGACGCGCATCGGCGCCCTGCAGGTGCTGCGCCGGGCGGGGGCCGTGGTGGCCGTCGAACGCCCGAGCGGCCCGTCCGGCGGCGAGGCCCTCGGCGACGTGCGCGTGCGATCCGGCACCCTGCGCCCGTTCACCATCGGCGCGGCCGACATTCCGGCCCTCGTCGACGAGATCCCCGTGCTCGCGGTGCTCGCCACGGCGGCGCCCGGCGTCTCGCGCATCACCGGCGCGGCCGAACTGCGGGTCAAGGAGTCGGACCGCCTCGCGCTCATGACCCGCGACCTCGTGCGGCTCGGCGCCGCTGTCACCGAGCTGCCCGACGGCCTGGAGATCACCGGCCCCTCCGCGCTCAAGGGCGGCGCCGAACGGCCGACCCTGCTCGAGACCGCCGGCGACCACCGCATCGCCATGGCCATGGCCGTGGCGGCTCTTGTCGCCGAGGGCGATTCGGAACTTGATGATCGGGACTGCGTCGCGGTATCTTTTCCGGAGTTCTTCACCGCGTGGGACCGCATCCTCGGCAACGGCACTTCGGACCGTCCGTTCTAAAGTGGGTGGAGCCTCCTCGGAGGTTTCCCGTCAGGACCACTTCAGAGGGCGGGCGGCCTGAAGTGCCGTCGGCGCTCGGGGCCCCGCGTCGGCGTCCACGACCAGCGATTCCGGATGGAAGTCCCATGAGCCAGACCACCCGCCCCAACGACGACTTCGCCACCTTCCTCGCAGAGATGAAGTGGCGCGGCTTCTTCGAGCAGTGCACCGACGAGACCGGCCTCGGCGAGCTCCTCGCCCGCGAGACCGTCACGGCGTACGTGGGCTTCGACCCGACCGCCGACAGCCTGCACATCGGCAGCCTCGTGCCCATCATGGGCCTGCTGCACTTCCAGCGCTGGGGCGGCCGGCCCATCGCCATCGTCGGCGGCGGCACGGCCATGGTCGGCGATCCGAGCGGCAAGACCGAGATGCGCCAGCTCATCACCGTCGAGGACATCGCCCGCAACCTCGCGGGCATCAAGGCCCAGCTCGCGCGCTTCGTCACCTTCGGCGAGGGCGCCGCGGGCGCCGCGACCGACGGCCTCATGCTCAACAACGCCGACTGGCTCGCCCCCTGGAAGTACATCGACTTCCTGCGCGACGTCGGCCGCCACTTCAGCGTGAACCAGATGCTGACGCGCGACTCGGTCAAGTCGCGCCTCGAGACCGGCCTGAGTTTCATCGAGTTCAACTACATGCTGCTCCAGGCCTACGACTTCATGGTGCTCAACCGCGACCATGGCTGCCGGCTGCAGATGGGCGGCAACGACCAGTGGGGGAACATCTGCTCGGGCATCGACCTCTGCCGGCGGGTCAACCGCTCCGAGGTCTTCGGTCTGACCTACCCCCTCATCATGACCGCCACCGGCGAGAAGATGGGCAAGACCGCCGCCGGCGCCGTGTGGCTCGACGCCGGCCGCACCTCGCCCTACGACTTCTACCAGTACTGGATCAACGTCGACGACCGCGACGTCTCGCGCTTCCTGCGCCTGTACACCCTGCTGCCCAAGGCCGAGATCGAGGCGCTCGAGCGGCTCGAAGGCGCCGACATCCGCGAGGCCAAGCGCGCCCTGGCCCACGCCGTCACCGGCCAGGTGCACGGACGGGACGAGGCCGACGCCGCCGCCCAGGCCGCGGCGGCCCTCTTCGCCGGCAGCGACGACCTGAGCAACGTGCCGAGCAGCGACGTGGCCGCCGCCGACCTGGCGGGCGAGGGCCTGGGCCTGCTCGCGGTGCTGGTCGACGCGGGGCTCATGAAGTCCAACGGCGAGGCGCGCCGCATGGTGCAGCAGAATGCCGTGCGGGTGAACGGCGCGGTCGTGGCCGACCCGGCGCGGCGACTGGTGCCCGCTGATGTCCAGGACGGGCGCATCGCCCTGCAGGTGGGCAAGAAGCGGCACCATCACCTTCAGGTGATTCCCTAGCCCCAATTTGAAGGTTTCCCCATCTCCAGCGGCGCGGGCCCGACCCGATAACTTCAGTGTTCGATCGGAGAACTGAACGTTGTCGCGATCGGATGCCCATGACGGTTTCGGGGTTTCCTGGTTTCCCGAGACCTGGCGGACCACGAACGGCGGACTCGCCTTCAGTCCTTTGGGGATCCCCCGGGTGTTGCCTTCCCCAACCCCCGGACGGATTCTGATGTCCTGGTCAGCATCAGTCGGCCCCAATTCCTCCGGACTGTTCCCGTCGCTTCGTGGTCCGCGCTTTTTTCCCCCCCTGCCCGCGAACGCACCTATATTGGGCCGGAAGCTCCGGGAACCGGGGCCGTCGGGCGACGTTCCATGCGCCACGACATCCCGGGTCCACCTCGCACCGTTCCGAAAGGGAAACCCCATGCCTCGCTGGAAGCGCTCCGGGCCCCCGGCCCTGCTCGTCCTGACCACCCTCCTGCTGGCGGGCTCCGTCCGGGCCGCCAATGCCGACTACGCGAAGGCGGCGGCCGACGCCCGGCAGAAGATGGAGGCCCTGCAGAGCTACGACCTGAGCGGCATGCTCTCCCTGGCCAACAAGGCCAAGGGCGGGCCGGACGGGCCCACCGCGACGGCGCGCATCGCGACGGCCGCCCGCTGGCCCGACCGGCTGCTCAGCATCCAGGAGGGCGACATGATGAACGTCAACCTGGGCACCGGCGCCGCATCGAGCTGGTTCTTCCTGAGCCAGATGAATGCCGTCTACGTGGGCGAACCGCTGCAGCTGGCGCGGAACCTGGAGGGCGCCGGCGAGCGCGGCCTCAGCCAGGAGATGATCTTCAACTTCTACGCCGGACTCGGCCCGTTCCTGCTCGGCGACGACCTCGACGTCACGGACGAGACCGGCCACGAGGACGTCAAGGTGGGCGACCGCACCGTGCCCTGCCTGGTTTTCGCCACCACGGGCGCCGACGGCGTCGCCGAGGACAACCAGCCCGTCGAGGGGCCGCGCCGCCTGTGGTACGACCCGGAGTCGGGCCTCGTGGTCCGCACCGAGGTCGTCATGCACTACCGCCGCAGCGGCACCGATCTCGAGCAGCACGTCGTCTTCGCCCTGGACGGCCTTGCCGTCAACGGCCCGGTCGACGAGGCGCGTTTCGCCTACGATCCGCCGGCCGGCCTGCGCAGCGTCGACAACCTCGACCGCCTGGCCAATCCCGACGCCATGACCGGCCAGGACGCTCCCGACATCACCTTCACGCCGCTCAAGGGCGATCCGTTCAACCTGGCGTCGCTCCGCGGCCAGCCGGTGTTCATCGACTTCTGGGCGACCTGGTGCCCGCCGTGCCGCCAGGAGATGCCCCACATCGAGACCCTGTGGCACGAGTTCGGCGCCACGGGGCGCATGCACTTCGTGGCCGCCAGCAGCGAGGACCGCGACACCATCACCAAGTTCCTCGGCAAGAATCCCTACAGCTTCCCGGTGGTGCAGGTGAACGGCGAGGAATCGCTGCGGCTGTTCAAGACCCGCTCCATCCCCGCCGGCTTCGTCATCGACGCCGAGGGGGTCATCAAGGCCCACTTCGTGGGGGCCCAGTCCGAGCAGCAGCTGCGGGCGGCGTTCGCCCGGGCGGGCGTCGAGTAGTCCGGCTCCGGCCTGACCAACGCAAAGGGAGCGGGGACCGACCAGCGATCGGTCCCCGCTCCCTTTCTGCCGTCGGGCGTCCGGCCGCCTGCTACTGCCGGATCACCTCGACCCGGCGGTTGCGCGCCCGTCCCTCGGCCGTGCCGTTGTCGGCGAGGGGGAAGTCCTGGCCGTAGCCCACCGCGATGAGCCGGTCGCCGGCGATGCCCATGGCCATGAGCGAACGCCGCACCGACTCGGCCCGACGCGACGAGAGGGCCCGGTTCGCCTCGGCGTTGCCGGTCGCGTCGGTGTGGCCGGCGATCTCGAGCTTCAGGCCGGGGTCGGCGCGCAGCGTGGCCGCCAACTCGGCCAGCACCGCGATCGAGGCGGGCGTGAGCTCGGCGCTGCCGGACACGAAGTTGACCCCTTCGAGCACCTGGCCGCGGGTGGCGGCGGGCACCAGGGCGGCGGCGCCTTCCACCAGGGGCACCTCGACGACGCACCCGTCGGCGTCGACCTTGGAGTCGGGCGGCGTGTTGGGGCAGCGGTCGCGCTCGTCCGGCACACCGTCCTGGTCGTTGTCGGGGTCGGGGCAGCCGTCGCGATCGTCCCAGCCGTCGATGTCCTCGGGTTCGTCGGGGCACTGGTCGCGCCCGTCGACGATGCCGTCGCCGTCGTTGTCGGGGTCGGGGCAGCCGTCCTCGTCGCGGAAGCCGTCGAAGTCCTCGGCCCGCGTGGGGCAGGCGTCGTCGGCGTCGGGGATGCCGTCGCCGTCGTTGTCCGGATCAGGGCAGCCGTCCAGGTCGTTGTAGCCGTCCATGTCCTCCGGCTCGTCCGGGCAGGCGTCGCGGTCGTTGGGGATGCCGTCGCCGTCGGAGTCGCCGGCGCCGAACCACCACGTCAGGCCGACGTAGAGATCGGCCCGCGCGGTGTTGGCGTCGACGTCCTCGGCGCCCCAGTAGGCACTGAGGCCGATGTTGTCGATCCCGTTCCCGTTGAGGATCTCGTAGCGCCCGCCGAGGTTGAGGACCAGGGCGTCCGTCAGGGCGACATCGAGGCCGAGCTCGAACAGGAGGGTCAGGTCGGTGCCCTTCAGTTCGGCGCTCTGGCCGTCCGTGTCCCAGCCCGTGATGGGATCGCCGCCCGGGAGCCAGCCCGGGTCCTCGCCGGTGTGATCGGTGACCTTCCACGACGTCAGTCCGAGGCCGACGCCCGCCACCGGGCAGAATCGCGAGCGGGGGGCGAAGAGGTGCCGGACGGTGAGCGACGGCTGCGTCAGGCTCGTGTAGAGCGGGGCGGAGCTGGTGCCGCTCCAGCCGACCTCCTGGCCGGGCTCGTCGGCGCCCGGGCGCACGTGGCCGGCGCGCAGGGCCAGGGCGAGGGTCCACTCGGACGACAGGCCCCGGCTGAGCTCGATGCCGCCGAACTGCTCGACGGTGCTGTAGTCCCATTCGCCCTCGACGAGCTTGTGCACGCCGCCGGCGACGCCGAAGGCCCAGGCGCCGTCGCGATCCCGGTCGTTGGCCCGGGCCGATCCTGCCGTCGCGAACGACGTGGCCAGGAACGCGGCCAACAGCAGCGCCGTGGTGCGGAGTGTCGGGAAAGTGCTGGTCGCGCGCGGCATAGATCCTCCATCCGATCCGGGGCCTTCCGGCAGGGTTCGACAACGCGGAATCGTAGGGGCTGTCGGGAATTCTGGCAAGAACGGTTGCCTCGACGACCCGGTCCGTGCTAAATCAGGGGAACACATCGGTGGTCTGCTCCCGATCGTTCTCGCCAGAAAGTGATCCGGCAGATTGACGCAACGGAATACGCTCATCGAGGCCCTCAAGGAAGAGGATCGACTCCTGCGAGCGCACCTCGCGCACCTTCCCCGCTCCGACCGTGAACGCCCGGCTCCCGACGGCGGCCTCAGCCTGAAGGACATTCTCGGGCACATTGCATTCTGGGACGAATTCACCGTCCGCTTCTTCGAGTGCAAGCTCGACGCCACTTCCATGGCCCTGCCGCCCCCGGTGCGTTTCGAAGAGCGCAGCCGGGAGGCGCTCAGGCGATTGCGCCCGCTGCCGTTCGGCGAGGTGCTGGCCCGCTACCTCGAAGCGACGGAGGCCCTGCTGGCCTTCCTCGCCGGTTCCTGGGACCAGCTCAGCGAACGGGAGAAGCACGACTTCTGGGTGCCGCTGAAGCACCGGCGGGTGCACCGTCTGCGCTTCGAACGGGGCTGGGGGCAGGGGAGCGCGGCCGGCGCCGACGCGCTGACCCAGCTGGCCGAAGGGGCGTAGGGGACATCGGCGCCCGCCCCGGAAGGCGCCCGCAACCGACGCACCCGAAGCCGCCGAAGAAGGAAGAAGCCAAAAAGAAGAAGCCACCGCGAGGTGGCTTCCTCTTTGCCGCCAGCAGGAGCAGGGGAACCTACTCCATGTGGATGTCGAGCTTCCGGATCACGTCCATGGGCAGGGGACCTTCGTTGCCCCGACGGGGCCCACCCTGCTCCGAGTAGTCGCCGAAGACGCCGAGCTGGACCCGGCGGCTCACGAGTTCCGGTCGCCGGTACTCTTTCCGATTCTGCTGCTTCATGTCGAGACCTCTTCTCCCCCCGCCTCGCGGCGGTATCCCCGGTCTACGCCAGGCCCTGCGGTCCGGATCGAATCCGGCCGTCTGCCTCGCGAATGATTTCCTTCAATTCCGGTATTATAAAACAATTATCCGCGGGCGTCAACGGGGGTGATTCAGATTGTGATCCTCATTGTCAGTACCTTGCTGGTAGTCGTACAGGCGCCTGTAGAGCCCCCCCTGGGCCATAAGTTCATTGTGCCGTCCCCGTTCGACGATCCGGCCCTGGTCGACGACCAGGATCAGGTCGAGATCGCGCACCAGGGAGAAGCGGTGGGCGATGACCAGGGTCGTGCGTCCATTCATCAATTCGGACAAGGCGGTCTGGATGGCCTGTTCCGAGGCGGCGTCCAGGGCGCTGGTGGGCTCGTCCAGCACCAGCAGGCCCGGATTGCGCAGGAACGCCCGGGCCAGGGCCACCCGCTGCTTCTGGCCGCCGCTGAGCCGGCCGCCCCGCTCGCCGCAGCGGGCGTCCAGGCCGTCGGGGAGGGCGTCGGCGAACTCCAGGACGCCGGCCCGGCGGGCCGCCTCGCGCACCGCCGCGTCGTCGGCGTCCGCCAGGCCGAAGCGGATGTTCTCGGCCAGGCTCATGTCGTAGAGCACGGGTTCCTGGGCCACGAAGGCCATGCGGCTGCGCAGTTCGCCGAGGTCGTAGTCGGCGTAGGGGCGGCTGTCCAGCACGAGCCGCCCGCGCGTGGGGGGGAACAGGCCCATGACCAGTCCGGCCAGGGTCGACTTGCCGGCGCCCGACGGGCCGACGATGCCGACCCACTGGCCCGGGGCGATGTCCACGTCCAGGTCGCCGAGCACGTCCCGGTCGGCGGCGCCGGGGTAGCGGAAGCCGACGCCCTCGCAGCGGATCCCGGCCGGGGTGTGCACCGGGGCGGGGACTGCGGCGCCGGGTGTGCGCTCCGGGGGCAGGCTGAAGATGTCGTCGAGGCGGCCGGCGGCCGCGGCGGCGCCCTGGGCCGACGAGAACAGGTTGGTGAGCGAGGCCAGCGGCATGGCCACGCGGAAGGCGAGCAGCAGGAACGCGACCAGTTGCCCCCCCGTGGCCTCGCCCCGCGCGGCGAGGCCGAAACCGTAGACCATGACGCCGATGAGGCAGATCCACAGCGTGATCTGGATCAGGGACTCGAGGGCCGACGACACCCACGCACGGCGGATGCCGGCGGCGAGGTAGTCGTCGATCATACCGCCGAAGCGCCGCGTCTCGGCGGTCTGGCCGTTGTACACCTTGAGGGTCCGGATCCCGGCGACCGACTCCTGGACGTGGCTGCTGATGCGCCCGAGCTCGTCGTACATGCGCCGCGACAGGGTCTGCAGGCGCCGGCCGAAGAGGCGCACCAGCAGGATCGTCACCGGCACCAGCAGCAGCACCACGCCGGCCAGACGCGGGTTCAGGCGGAACATCAGCACGAGCGCGCCGGCGAGGGTCAGCAGGGCGCGGGCGAGGCTGACCAGGCCCGAGGTCAGCAGATACTGGATGCTGCCGACGTCGCCGGTAACCCGGGTGGAGAGGTCGCCCGCCTTCTGGTCGACGAAGTACAGGCTGGGCAGCTCCAGCAGATGGTCGTAGAGGCGCCGCCGCAGCCGGGTCACCGTGCGCAGCCCGAGCTGGGCCGAGGCGACCGAGAACGTGAACGAACCGGCGAGCTGCAGCACGAGCAGCCCGCCCAGCAGGCCGAGGGCGCGCCCGTCGATGGGCGAGGCCCCGTCGGCGGCGGCGGCGAAGCCGTCGACGAAGCGGCCCGCCTGCAGGGGGATCGCCAGGCTGATGGCGGTCGACACGATCATCAGGGCCGTGACGAGCGCCAGCCGGCCGCCCTGGCCCCGCAGCAGGGACAGGTACGGCCGCAGGGCGGCCAGTCCGGTGACCGGGGTGCCGGTCCGGTTCATGCGGATCCTCCTCGCGGGGCGGCGACATCCGGCGCACCGGGCCCCGGCATGGGGTGCGCCGACGGCGAAGTTGGCCGATCGGCAGGCGTCCTGTCAAGGGTCGCCGGCGGGACCGGCGTGGCACAACCCGCTGGGACGTGATAGAATATGGGAGCGCAAGTCAGCACGCCGGCGCTGCATCCCACCATGAGAGTCGCGAACCGAGGAGACCGATCCGGTCATGTCCGACATCATCTTCCGGGCCTACAACAAGGCCATGCAGCGGTGCTCGAACCAGCTCTTCCGCGGCGTCCTGGACACGCCCCCGATGCCCACCAATCCCGACGCCGAGGCGATCCTCTACTGCGCCCTGAACCAGCCCAACGTCCGGGCCTACATCCTCGCGGTCAAGTCGTACCTGCGCTTCCACGACGACGTGGCGGTCGTCGTGCAGGACGACGGCTCGCTGACCGACGCGTCGGTCGCCGAGATCGAGGCGCACCTGCCCGGCGCCATCGTCGACCGGCGCAGCGACATGTTCGCGGGCATCGCCCGGGCGGCCGGCCCCGCGCTGCGGGCCGAACTGCCCCCCGAGAGCGCCTACGACGAGAAGGTCCCGGTCAAGATCCTCTACCTGAAGTTCTTCAACGTCATCCTGCGCTGGCTGCGGGGGCGCAAGGTCGTCATCATCGATTCGGACCTGATCTTCCTGCGGCGGCCCGACGAGATCATCTCCTGGTGCGAGGCGCCCTACACCCACGACCTCTACGGCGAGGGCGCCAACGCCGAGGCCGACACCTACCGCAAGCTGGGCTTCACCTTCGAGAGCCTCGACGTGGCCGACTTCAGTTCCGGCACCCTCGCCGTGGGCGGTGAGGTGGGGGACGACGAACTGGCCGCCATCCTGCGCCGCATCAACGAGCAGGCGCCCCACCTCTACGGCGCCTGGGAGATCGAGCAGGCGCTGTGGGCCATCGTCATGTCGCGCCGGCCGGGACCGGTCAACCTCGACGAGCTGCGCGACGTGTACATCGGCAGCGGCTGGCGTTCCTACCGCGACCTCAAGGAGAACGCCGTCATCGCCCACTTCGCCGGGGCGATCCGGTTCAAGAACCTGCGCTACCTGCGGCTCGCCCGCGAGCTCGTCGGCGAGCTGAAGGCGGGGGCGGGGGCGGGCCGGTGAACGCCGTCGCCGCCGGGCCCGTCCCGGAGCGCCGCGTCGACCTCGTGGTCTACGCGTTCGATCCGTGGTCGACCATGTGGAAGCGGACCCAGATGCTGGTCCACCACCTCCAGGACTCGCCGTGGTTGGGGCGGGTCCTGTACGTGAATCCGGCGATTCACCTCATGGACCTGGGCCGCCGGCCCGCGCTGCTCGGCGACCCCGTGCAGCGGCAGGCGCTGGGCGCCGGGGGCGTGCGGCGGATCACCTCCCGCGTGGCGGCCGCGACCCCGCTCGTGCCGCCGCTGGGCTATCCGGGCAAACCCCTCGCCGGGCTGCGCCGGCGGCTCGAGGAGCGCCTCGTGGCGCCCTATGTCCGGGGCGACTTCATCCTCTGGGCGGGTGCGCTGCTGCGGCCCGAGCACACGGTCTTCTGGGACCTCTTCGAGCGCGCCCCGTTCCGGATCTTCGACTGGTCGGACGATTTCGCCACCTTCGCCGTGGGCGCCGACGAGCGGCGCGAGGACGAGGAGATCACCGGGCGCTTCCTGGCGGCGGCGGATCTCGTCGTGACGGTCAACGCCGGGCTGGCGGAGCGGGCGAGCCGGTCGACCGAAAGGGTGCGCTGCCTGCGCAACGGCACCGACTACGAACGCATGGTGCGGGCGACGCGGCCGGAGACCCCGGTCCACCCGGGGCTGGCGCGGCTGTCCGGTCCGGTCATCGGCTACATGGGCTACATGAACCAGGCCCGCCTGGACACCGAGCTGCTGCTCGCGGTGGCCCGGGCGCGGCCCGCGTGGCAGTTCGCCTTCGTGGGGCCGCAGGTCACCGCCGCACCCCTGGGCGACGAGCTGCCCCGCCTGCCCAACGTCCACGTCTTCCCGCCGGTGCCCTACGACGAGTTGCCCGGTGTGCTGAAGGGTTTCGACGTGTGCACCATTCCCAACCGGATCAACGAGCACACGGCGGGCAACGATCCGATCAAGCTCTTCGACTACCTCGCCAGCGGCCGGCCGGTGGTCGCCACGCCGACGGCCGGTCTGGCCGAGTTCGCCGACGTGGTCGGGATCGCGGCCGACGCACCGGCCTTCGAGGCGGCCCTCGCGGCGGCGCTCGCGGGAGCCGACGATCCGGAGGCCCGCGGCAGGCGGCTCGCTCGCGGCGAACGCTACTCCTGGCGGGCCCGGACCGCCGATCTCGACGGGTGGATCCGGGAACTGGTCCTGGGCGACCGGGAGGTGCCGGCATGAAGCCGACCGGTGGCGTGTGCTTCCTTTTCGACGACTTCCATCCCGTGTTCTCGGGCCATGCCATCTACATGCGGCAGATCATGCGCCGCCTCGCCGCGCGGGGCCGCGCGCTCACGGTCATCTGCTGGAATCCGGGCGGCCTGCCCGCGACCGAGGACCATGAGGGGATCCGGATCGTCCGCGTCGCGCCGCCCCGTTCGGACCTGGAACGCGGGCGCCGCGTGCTGGGCGCCCTGTGGTCGGTGCGCGACCGCTTCGACTGCCTGCACGTGAACGGCTTCCCCGACCCCTACCTGATGTGGGTCGCCTTCTGCCGGCTGCTGGGCAAGCGACTGGTGCTGCAGTCGACGCTCATGGGCAGCGACGACGGCGAGGCCTACCGCCGCAACCACCGCGGCGGCGCCCTGCGGGTGCGGCAACTCGCCTGCGTCGACGCCATCACCGCCATCTCGCGGCCCCTGATCGCGTCGTTCACCGACATCGGTTTTCCCGCGGACAAGCTGGTCTACCTGCCCCAGGGCGTCGACCTGGCGCGGTTCACGCCGGCCACGGCGGCGGAGAAGCGGGCGCTGCGGAGCGAGCGCGGCCTCGACCCGGACGGCCCGCTGGTGCTCTTCGTCGGCACCATCCTCGAGCGCAAGGGTGTCGATCTGCTCGTCGAGGCCTGGGCGGCGGTGCAGGCGCGCCTGCCGGGGGCCCAGCTCGCGCTGGTGGGCATGCACGAGTTCGACGGCAGCCACGAGAACCGCGACGCCCTGAACGCCTTCGCCGGCGCCATGCGGGAGCGGGTCGCCGCCGGAGGCCTGCGCGTGGTCTTCGCCGGCCTGCACAACGACATCGTGCCGTGGTACCGGGCCGCCGACCTCTTCGTCCTGCCGTCGCGCAAGGAGGGGTTCGGGAACGTCATCCTCGAGGCCATGGCCTGCCGGGTGCCCGTGGTCGTGACGCCCATGGACGGCGTGGCTCTCGAGACGGTCGACCCGGGCGTGAACGGCCTGATCGTCCGGGATGTCCCCGAACTGGCCGCCGGCATCGCCTCGCTGCTGGAGGACCCGGAGCGCGCCGCCCGCTTCGGCGAGGCGGGCGCGGCCCGGGTGCGGCGCCTGTTCGACCTCGAAGCCATCGCCGACCGCTACGACGAACTCTACTTCCCGCGCTGATCCGCGGCGACGGGGACTTCGACGGGGCCAAAGAAGAGGGCGCTGCCGCGGCAGCGCCCTCCCTTGTCTTCGTGGTCGGATTCCGGTCTAGCTGCCGTCACCGACGATGCCCGGCTGACCCGGAGGCCCCGGCGGCGGATCGTCGCCGCCGCCCCCGCCGCCGCTGGCGCCGATGGTGACCTGGCCGCCGTTGACGACCGTGCCGTCGTCACGGACCACGTACACCCAGGCGTTGTCGCCGGCGTTGAACGCGCCGGCGTTCACGTTGACCGTCACGCTCGAGGTGCCCCAGCTGACGGGCAGCTGGATCTCGCGCCGCGTGCAGGCGGAGTAGGAACTGGCGTTGCCCAGCTCGACCCGGGCCCACGTCGGGCTGATGTAGACGTCGTCGAGGTAGAAGTGGTCGTTGCCGTCGGCATTGGCGCTGTGGGAGTTGTACCAGCCCACGGTGTTCGGGCGCATGGACGACGGTTCGGCCGAGGTGCGGGTGCGGACGTCCGTGCGGTTGAGGATCAGCTTGCCGTCGAACCACCAGCGCATGTGGCCGTCGAAGTTGTTCAGGGAGCTTTCCTGGTACTCGAACTGGAAGAGGTGCCAGCTGCCCTTCGTCACGTCGTCCGAGTAGTTGCGCCAGCCGAGCCCGCCCGGATCGACCCAGTCGGGAGCGGAATGGCCCATGACCTGGTCGATCCACGACGTCCCGGGGATGACCGGGTTCCAGTCGTGGCCCTGGTCGACGATCTCGACCACGAGATCGGACTCCCAGTCGGCGAGGAACTGCAGGCGCAGGTTGTTCGACCCGTTGCCGGTCGACCACATGCGGAAGATCTTGATGTTGCCGAGGCTGTTGTCGATGTTGCCCGAGAAGTTGAAGTCGTTGTCCAGGTAGAACCAGTACTGGACGTACCACTTCGGGGCGTCGTTGCCGCCCTTGAAACAGGCCCACATCTCGTTGGTGAAGTTCACCCCCGCGTGGAACGAGCTGTTCCCGCTGCGGTTGTGGTTCGACATGGCCTGCAGGTCGCCCTTGGACTGCCAGGTGCCCACCGTCGCGTTGAGGTCGGCGTTGCCGTCCTCGAGATCGTCCCAGATGAAGTTCCCGATGTTGGCGGAACCATAGTTCCCGCCCGAGATCGTGATCTGCTGCCCGTGCGCCACCGTGCCGGTGACGGTCTGGGCGGCAGCGCCCCCCGCTCCGGCGACGAGCAGGAGGGCGGTCATCCCGGCCACGAGGGCCACGGCTCCCCGTCGGGGCCTGTCCTGCAACTTCATCTGCGTCGACATCGGCGATTCCCTCTCTGCGAAAGCTCCTGGAACTCCAGAAGATAGTACCCACAAGGGGGCTTTCCCGCACTCCTGCCTGCCCGGTTTTTCCGTTTGCAATAATCGCGCCAAGATACCGATGGCGCCCCGCCGGGAGCAAGTCGCTGGCCCGACAGCCGCTTAGGGATCCGGACGCGGCGCCCCGGCCGGTGCCCCCGCCGGGAAGCCGCGCAGGCTGCGCGATCGATCCCCATGGGGGCCGTGCATTCCGGAAACGGGATCCGGACCGGCAAATCCTGCCGGTCAGGCCCCGGCCCGGACGGCTCCCGGTGCCACCAGCGGGTCGGCGGGGTCCGACGCCTGCGGCGCCGTCTCGGCGGCGGCGACGAGGGCCCGGGCGCGGGCGGCCGCCGTCGACCGCATCTCGATCATGCTGATGGCGACGCCGGCGCCGAACCACCAGTAGATCTCGTACAAGTCCTGGCTGAAGACACCCACCAGGAGCCGGTTGATCAGGAACACCAGCGTGGCGTTGCAGACGGCCACGAGGAAGTTCATGTCGCGCACGTGGCGGCCCATGGCCGCGCGCACCGCCGGCGGCGGTCGCGTCCGGCGCACGCAGCGGGTGAGCATCGCCACCTGGCCGAGGTACGCCCGGCGTGCCTGGAAGAGGGTGACCATGGTCGCCCCCACGAAGAAGACGAACGCGATCATGCCCTGCACGCCCACGTGACAGAGGATCTGCAGGTACAGGCAGTGGACTTCCATGGCGTAGGGCAGGTAGGCCACCGAGACGTTGCGGAACGACTCGACCCCGATGCCCATCGGGTTGGCGAGGAACGTCTCCCAGGCGAGCCGGTTGAGGAACATGCGCTCGTGCTTGGAGCCGTCGCCGCCCTCGGTGCCGCTGTGGGTGATGCTCTCGAACCGCTGCATGAAGTCGTCCGGGATGAGCGGGATCAGGACGAAGCCCGCCACGACCATCAGCACCAGGAGGCGCTTCTTGTGCTTGCTCAGGGCGAACCACAGCACGAGCAGGGCGATGAAGCCGACATAGGCCGTGCGCGAACCGCTCCAGAGGATGACCATGGCGGCCATGGGGGTGATCCCGAGCAGGGCCATCTTCAGCCACCAGCGCCGGATCTCCGGGGCGATGAAGATGATGAAGGGCACGATGCCGAGGATGGCCGAGCCGAGGCTGTTGGGGTGGTTCACGCTGGGCACCGAACCGTGCAGGCGCGGGATGCCCTGGTTCTCCCAGACCATCGAACCGTCCAGGCCGCCGCGGAACGACTCCTGGGTCAGGTAGAACAGGCTGAAGATGTAGGCGGCGATGAACCAGCGCATGGTCTTCGGTGATCGCACCATGGTCGCCGTGAAATACGTGAGCATGGCGAACTTCACGCCGCGGTTGAAGGCCGTGTCCTTGGCGAGGACCGGATTCAGGGCGAAGGGGACGCCCATCTCGATGACGAGCACCAGGGCGACGGCGCCGAAGACGACGAGGCGCGACTCCCCGAACTTCACCTGCCCGCTCCCGACCATCATCGTCGCGACGCCGATCATGAAGATGCCGATGAGGAACTCGAGGCGGATGGTCTTGGCGATGTCGAGCCGGTGGTTCCACTCCATGTAGCGCACGAGGATGAAGAGGATGAACGCCATGGAGAGCACGACCGGCGGCTCGAAATAGGCGCGGAATCCGCCGCTGCGCTGTCCGTCGGTCGTCACGTCGCGTCGCCGCCTTGCCGGGGCCCGGTGTCGCCGTATTCGGCGTAGATCCGCTCGTAGCGGGTGAACATGGCCTGGTTCGAGTACGTCTCCTCGACCCGCCGTCGCGCCTCGTCGGCCCAGCCGCGTCCCCGGTCGGGCGCGTCCATGAGGCCGGCCAGGGCGGCGGCCAGCGCCGCGGGGTCGCCGCTCGGCACGACCAGGCCGCTGACCCTGTCCTCGATGAGCCGCGGGATGTCTCCCACCGGGGTCACGACGGCCGGCAGGCCCGCGGCGGCCGCCTCCAGCAGGCTCATGGGCATGCCCTCGTCGAGGGAGGGCAGCACGAAGGCGTCGGCGGCCCGCAACAGGGCGGCCACGTCGTCGCGGAAGCCGAGCAGGCGGACGTGATCCTCCAGATCGGCCCGGGCGATGCGGGCCTTGAGTTCGCTCTCGAGTTCGCCTTCGCCGACGATGAGGGCCTGCACCGCCCGCCCGGCGGCCCGCAGCAGGCCGACGGCGTCCACGAGGTCGGCCTGGGCCTTCTGGGCCGTGAGGCGCCCCGTGTTGACGAGCAGCCAACAGGCCGGATCGAGCCCGAGTTCCGCCCGGATGCGCTCGACGGCGGCCGGGGGCGGGGCGGCCTCGTCGCCCACGGCGACCCCGTTCTCGATGACGGCGATGCGCCCGGCGGGCACGCCGGCCCGGACGAGCTCGTCCCGGATGGGCGCCGAAACCGCCACCACCCGGCGAAAACGCCGGTAGAAGCGCAGTTCGGCGGCGATCATGGCCCGCATCTTCAGGGGGCGGTCGTCGCCCTTGTACCACAGGTGGCAGGTGGCGGTGACGCCGGCGCCCGCCCGGCCGGCCATGAGTGCCCCGAAGACCGAGGGCTTGTAGCCGTGGGAGTGGATCAGGTCGACGCCGAGGGCGCGCAGCCGGGCGGCGGCGCGGGGGAGGTCCAGGGGCAGCCGGCCGTTGCGGACGACCAGTTTCTCGGCGGCGAAGCCCAGCTCGAGAGCCTTGTCGTGAAGCGCGTCGGGCTCGTCGGGTGCGCCGACGATGGAGCCGATGATCGGCCAGTACCGGCCCGACGCCTGCATCTCCCGCGAGAGGTTCAGCAGCACGCTCTCGGCCCCGTAGAGGCCGCCGGAATCGATGAAGTGCAGGACGGTCGCGGGGACGCGGGTCATTTCGCTCCAATGGCGGCTCCGGACGCCGGCTGCGGCCCGGCAGGACCGGGCCGTGGCGCCCGCAGGCGTTTCGATCTACCGTATTCGGGCCGTAGCGAATCTAGCGGAATCACCTGGCACCGGCCAGCGGATTCCCCCGCGGCAACACCGGTCCGCTGGACCGCATTCGGGGTGTCCCGCCCTTATCCGCGGCCGCGGCCAGGCGCCCACCCGGGAGTCCCATGTCCGACATCGCGCCAGCCGTCGGCTCCGGCCCCGACGCCCACACCCGCTTCCTTGAACGCCTCGAGCGCCGGGTCATTCCCGGCCTGGACGGCGTGCGGGCCCTGGCGGTGCTGCTCGTCATGGGCCACCACTTCGGCTTCGCCTGGATCAACGGCTCCCTCGGCGTGATGATGTTCTTCGTGCTGAGCGGGTTCCTGATCTCGCGGATCCTGCTGCGCGAACACGCCGGCACGGGGGGCGTCTCCCTGGGTCGCTTCTACCGCCGGCGCGCCCTGCGCATCTTCCCGGCCTTCTACGCCTTCTGGGTCGTCATGATCGTCGTCCCCTTCGTGCGCGGCCACGTGATCGACTGGGGGGCGGCCTTGTCGTCGTTCCTCTACGTGAGCAACTACTTCCTGGCCCTGTTCCACAAGGGCGAATCGGACTTCGGCCACACCTGGTCGCTCAGCATCGAGGAGCAGTTCTACCTGGTCTGGCCCTTCGTGTTCCGGCGCGGCATGTCCGACCTGGCGCGGCTCACGCGCTGGCTGGTCGCGGCCATCGCCGTGGTCTGGGTGTACCGGGCCGTGCTGCTGCTCGTATTCCACGTGCGGGTCGAGTACCTGTACCGGGCCTTCGACACGCGGCTGGACCATCTGGCCGTGGGCTGCCTGCTCGCGGTGCTGCTCGAGCGGGGGGTCCTGGCCGGATTCATCGGCTTCGTGTGCCGCCGGGCCTGGTATCCGGCCGTGACGCTCGGGCTGATCCTCACCCTGCAGTCGCTCCACCACCAGTACCTGTACGTGTACGTGATCGGCTACGCCGTGGAGCCGCTGCTGATCGCGACCTTCCTCGTGCAACTGGTGTGCTGGACATCGGCGCCGGGCTGGCGGGCGTTCGAGCACCCGGTGGCGCGCTACCTCGGGCGGATCTCCTATCCCCTGTACCTGTGGCAGCAGGTGGTGCTCTTCTCGGTCAGCCGGATCCTGACTCCGTACCCCATTCCCACGGTGGTGCGTTTCGCCCTGGCGGTGGGCGCCACGGTGGTCGCGGCCACGATCTCGTGGAACCTGGTGGAGAAGCCGTTCCTCCGCCTGAAATCCCGCGCCTGAACCCCTACTTGAGCAGCGTCGCCCGACCGCCCAGGACGCGGTCGCCCGCGCGCATGCGGTAGTAGTAGACGCCCGCCGACACGTTGCGGCCCGCGTCGTCGCGGCCGTTCCATTCGATCGTGTGGCGTCCGGCGATCCGCGACTCGCCGCTCAGCAGGGTGCGGACGAGGCGACCGGCCGCGTCGTAGATCCGCAGATCGACGTCGCCGTCGGCGGCCAGGTCGAACGACAGCCGGGTGGCCGGATTGAACGGATTCGGCGCCGCCGGGTGGAGCACCGTGCGGGGGGCCGCGGCCTGTTCGAGGGCGGCGGTCGTGCCGTCCGGCGCCACCAGGGGGCCGGGATTGCCCGACTTGTCGACGGCCTCGAGCCAGTACTCGTGGTCCCAGGCGGAGGTGCCCGGGGGCAGGGACGAGTCGAGCCACGAGGTGCCCGTGGCGAGGAAGGTGGGTTCGGTGCCGGGGGCCGGCGGGCCGGAATCGAGGTCGCGCCGGAAGACGCGGACGCCCTTCAGGTCGGGGGCCGACGGGGTCGTCCAGGACAGGGTGTTGCCGCCGGCCGCGTAGGCCACGACGAAGCCGCCGGGCGCGCCGGGGGCCAGGTTGTCGACCGAGTAGCCCGAGTCGGGCGGCGAATCGAAGAAGGTGCCCGGATCGGCGGTGATGGCCGACACCATGAAGGTGCTGAAGCACTGGCCGTCGCTGATCGTCGAGTCGCACAGCGTGGGGGCGACGGCCTGGTAGGCCGCGTCCTGCCGCGCCGGGACGGTGAACAGGTAGTCCCAGAAGGCGAGCTTGCGGCCGTCCGGCCCGGGGCGCGACGAGGCCTTCCAGGCGTCCTGCCGGCGGTACAGGGCGTAGCCCGTGACGACGGTGCCGCTGCCCGGGGCGTCCAGGCCGCTGCCCAGCCAGGCCACGCGCACCTGCCGACCCTGGTCGTTGCCGATGTCGGTGACGGCGGTGATCAGCGGCGGGATCTCGCAGCCCTGGAGCGTGGCGCCGACCTGGCCGCAGCCGAGGTTGTTGCCGTCGAGGCAGGGCGACTCGCGGCTGAGGCTCCACGGCTCGAGCGGGTTGTCGGCGGCGCAGAAGCGGGGATCGAGGGTGACGTTCCCGATGCCGTCGAAGAGGCCGATGATCGGCGCGGTCCAGTCGCCGCCCAGGTTGCCGTAGAGGTCGCAGCAGTCCATGGTCAGGGTGCCGGCGCCGTCGAAGACCACGGCGGCGCCGCCGTTGCCGGCGATCAGGGAGTTCGTGACCAGGCCGAGGTTCACGGCGGTGCGCAGGCCGTCGCCGGCGTTGCCGGCGATGGTGGTGCGGGTGATATAACCGCTGAGGGAAGGGCGGAGGGTAGTGACGACCAGTCCCGGGCCGCGGTTGTCGGTGATAAGCACATTGTCGAAATCGACAATGTCGACGTCCCCGCGCAGGAAAACCCCGCCGGAGTCGTTGCCGGCAATCCGACAATTGGCGAGGCGGCTTGCGGCGCTGATGAGCTTTCGGCCCTTGCGACTGGAGTGCCGCTCCTGGGCATCGAACTCAGCTCCAGTTGGCGTGACGTACGGGCCTATTCCCCACAAGCCATTGTTCTCGATCACGACGTCTGTGAAGTTGATATTGGAGTACATGCTGTGGCTGCCGAACCCGTTCAATCCGTTGTTTGAAAGTGTGCAGGCCGACGCCGCGAGGAAGGCCCCTCCACCATAGTTGCCGATTCCCGCGCCAGCGTTGAACCGGAAAGACGAGTTGTTGATATATACCGGATCGTAGTCGGATCCTAAGCGGATGCCTTCGCCGGCGTAACTGGAGTCGAAGCTGCTGTGGCTAATCCGAATGGCAGTCCATTCAGTCCACGTCGACATACCGACGCCATTGGCAACGAACTGGGTCGAGTCGATGTGAGAGTCTTCATAGTAGAGATATTGGGAAAATTTTAGACCTACGCCATTGTTACGGAATACGGAGCGGCGAATGTCAAATCCGAAACCGCCCCGATACTCGCCGATTCCGCGATCCGAAAAATTTGAAATGTACGTATCGGCCAAAGTAATCTCTGTACCCATTACCCAGATTCCAATCAGTCCATTGCGCAACCTGCAGGACTGGACATTGAGATAATTCGTAACTGGATACCCTGACCACGTACCGCCAGGGGATGCTGATATAGCGGTGTCTGCGTTTGCAACAGTAAGTCCAGAAATAGAGAGATGGTGAACGGCACCTGGGTCCGTGTTCACAAACCGCAACGCAGTCCCACCGCTGCACAGTAATCGGCACTGGTCCGGATCGCCGCTGTCCGAGCGGATGACCAGCCCCTTGTTGGCCCAGCTCACGTCGACGTTGCCGGGCGTGGTGTAGTCGCCGTCGAGCATGATGATGGTGTCGCCCACGGCGGCGCCGTCGATGGCGAACTGGAGGGTGGCGAAGGGGAGGTCGCGCGTGCCGGGGGCCATGTCGTCGCCGGCGGGACCGACGAACCAGGCGGCGCCGGCGCCCCCCGCGGCGAGGAATACGGCCAGGACGAGCACGGACAACGGGGCGGAAAACCGCCGAATGCAGGCAGGTCGCGACATGCGGAACTCCGGATTCATCGCCATGAGTGGAAGGTTCCCCCGAACGGTTAAAATCGTATCATCAAATCACATCCAAAGTCAACGTTCCGCAAGTCCTGCCGAAGGGAAACTTCGGCCTGGTTTGACACTTCGTGCGCCCCCGTGCTAAAATGGAGGGCCTTGGAGGGGATTCCCGAGCTCCCGTTGTCACCTTGCGACCGTTTTGTCCGGATCCCGCCCGCCGGACGCGCCAGGAAGTGGACATGTATCAGTACGCCGACCTCACCGATCGTTTCCCCATGACGTTCGACCTCGCACGGATGCGGGCGGAACTGGAGATCCTCGAGGGGAAGGAGTGGCTCGACCACTACGACGCCGCCCTGGCCGACGGCTGGACGACGATCCCCCTCGTCACCCACGACGGCTCGGCGAACAGCGTCGACTCCCAGCGCATCGGGCGCTTCGGCGAGTACAAGCGGACGAAGTACGTCGACGAGCTGCCCTACTTCCGCGAGATCCTCGACGCGTTCCAGTGTCCCCACGGGCGCATCCGCATCATGAAGCTGATGCCGGGCACGATCATCCGGGCCCACCGCGACACCTTCGACGAGGTGTCGGACATCGCCTTCGGCCAGGTGCGCCTGCACATCCCGATCATCACCAACGACCGGGTGATCTTCACGGTCGGGGGCAAGCAGTACCATCTGGGCGAAGGGCGGCTGCACTACGTGAACTTCACCAAGGTCCATTACGTGCGCAACGACGGCGACCAGCCCCGCGTGCACCTGGTGCTCGACCTGAAGGTGAACGACTTCCTGCGTGCGGCGTTCCCGCCGGCCACGCCCTGGCAGAAGTTCGAGATGCTGGCCCAGCGCACCCTGCTGCCCATCGTCCTCTGGGCGCCCATGCGGACGCGCACGGCCCTCAACAACGCCTTCTGGCGGGTCTACGAGGGGTCCTGGCTGCAGTCCATGCGGCACCGCCTCTTCCCGAAGACCTGACCGGTATCCCGTGATCTTCATTCAGGTTCGGCCGACGGTGGACGAAACCGGGACATGACTTATCATGGGCGCCGGACGGCGCCCGTCGTCCGTGACCACCCACCCGGGACCGGAGGGGCTCCCCGATGTGCGGCATCGCCGGCTACCTGAATCGTGATCCGCGGCGTCCGGCCGAGACCGGTCCGGTCGTGCGCATGTGCGACGCCATCGTGCACCGCGGGCCCGACGACGCCGGCTACCACGCCGACGGCCCCCTGGCCATGGGCATGCGCCGGCTGTCGATCATCGACCTCGCCGGCGGGCACCAGCCCATCGCCAACGAGGATCAGACGGTCTGGATCGTCTTCAACGGCGAGATCTACAACCACGACGAGCTGCGGGCCGGGCTGAAGGCCCGCGGGCACGCCTTCCGCACCCACACCGACACCGAGGTCATCGTCCACCTGTGGGAAGAGCACGGCGTGGACTGCGTGCAGCACCTGCGGGGCATGTTCGGTTTCGCCATCTGGGACTCCCGCACGGGCGAGTTCTTCCTCGTGCGCGACCGGCTGGGCATCAAGCCCATGTTCTACGTCCAGACCGACGAGCGCCTGGCCTTCGCCTCGGAGATCAAGGCCCTCTTCGCCCTGGACGACGTGCCGCGCGAGCCCGACTGGACCGGCATCGACGCCTACTTCTCCTACAGCTACATCCCGGCGCCCCTGACCGGGTTCGCGGGCATCAGCAAGCTGCCGGCCGCCCACTACCTGCACGTGCGCGACGGGCGCACCGAGATCCGGCGCTACTGGGACCTGGAGTTCGCGCCCAAGTCGGGCGCGCGGCCCGGGCAGCTGGTCGACGAGCTGGTGGCCATCAGCGAGGAGGCCGTGCGCCTGCGGCTCATGAGCGAGGTGCCCCTGGGCGCCTTCCTCAGCGGCGGCGTCGACTCGAGCCTCGTCGTGGCGCTCATGGCCGGATCCTCGCAGGAGGCCATCCGGACCTTCACCATGGGCTTCG
Source organism: bacterium (assembly GCA_020440705.1). Taxonomy (NCBI): domain Bacteria; species bacterium. The sequence goes on from JAGRNP010000022.1 coordinate 22,870, forward strand.
CCGGCTCCAAGGGCGACTTCCTCGACGAGACGCCCTACGCGCGCGAGGTGAGCGCGGCCTTCGGCACGCGGCACACCGAGACGGCGGTCGAGCCCCGCATCGAGCGGGCCCTGCGCGCGGGCATCGCGGCCTTCGACGAGCCCTTCGCCGACGACAGCCTGATCCCGACCTTCCACATCTGCGAGGAGGCGGCCAAGGCCGTCACGGTCATCATGACCGGTCTCGGCGGCGACGAGAACTTCGCGGGCTACGAGCGCTACCTCGGCTTCCGCTTCAGCGAGCTGTACCGGCGCGTTCCCGGCTTCCTGCGGCAGGGGGTGATCCGGCCCGTGGTCAACGCGCTCAAGGAGGAGAAGGGCGGCCACTACCGCATCAACCACCTCAAGCGCTTCGTGGCCGCGGGCGAACTGGATCTGGCCCGGCGCTGGCAGAGCTACATCTGCGTGCGGCCCCAGGCCGAGCGGCGCCGGCTCTACGCCCCCGAGATCGCGGCGCAGATCGACTTCGACCGGGTCGACTCCCTGGGTTGGGAGCACTTCGAGCGGCTCGGCGAAGGCGACGCCCTCGATCGGGCCCTGTACCAGGACATCAACATGTACCTGCCCGAGGACATCCTGGCGCTGTCCGACCGGGTCGGCATGGCCCACTCCCTCGAGCTGCGCGTGCCGCTGATCGACCACGTGCTGGTGGAGTTCTGCGCGAAGATCCCCAGCGAGCTGAAGATCAAGGGGACCGAGAAGAAGCACCTGCTGCGCCGGGCCGCCCGGGGCATCGTGCCCGATTCGGTGCTCGACCACCGCAAGCAGGGCTTCGCCTCGCCCATGGCGGCGTGGCTGCGGGGTGACCTGCGGCCCATGGTCGACCGCATGCTCGCGCCCGAGGTGCTGCGCGGCGACGGCCTCTTCGATCCGGCCTTCGTGGGCGGGGCGGTCGACGACCACCTGGCCCGGCGGCAGCTCAACGACAAGCTCCTCTTCGCCCTGCTCGCCTTCCAGACCTGGTGGCGCGACGGGGCGCGCAGCGGGAGCCCGGCATGACGGGCGGGGCGCCGGAGGGGGCGCGTTCGGACGGGCCGGACATCTCGGTGGTGATTCCCGCCTACAACGAGAAGGACTACATCGCGGCGACGGTGCGCTGCGCCCTGGAGCACATTCCGGCGCGGTACGCCCGCGAGGTGATCGTGGTCGACCACGGCTCGCAGGACGACACGGTGCGGATCGCGCGGGAGGCGGGGGCCGACGTCCTCGAGTATCCCGACGCGCCCACCATCTCGGCCCTGCGCAACGCGGGGGTCGCCCGCTCGCGGGGGCGCATCCTGGTCTTCCTCGACGCCGACACGACCCTGACCCCGGCCTGGACCGAGGCGGCGCCCGCCGTGCTCGACGGACTCGACACGGAGCCGATGCAGCTGACGGGCGCGCGGCGCCGGGTGCCCGAGGGCATGAACGTGCTGGCGAAGTACTGGTTCGCACCCAAGGCCGACGAGGTGGCGCCGACCCACATCGGCGGCGGGCACATCGTCACCACGCGCCGGCTCTTCGACGCCGTGGGCGGCTTTCCCGCCGGCATGGAGACCGGCGAGGACTACCGCTTCTGCCTCGACGCCAAGGCCGCCGGCGCCCGCCTGCACGCGGTGCCGGCCCTGGGGGCGGTGCACAACGGCCTGCCCCGCACCCTGCGCCAGTTCTTCGACCGCGAGGCCTGGCACGGCCGGGGCGACTGGACGAACCTGCATACGGTCCTGACGACCAAGGTGGCCCTGGCGACCCTGATCTTCCTCGGCCTGCACCTGCTGCTCGTGGCGGGCCTGGTCGGTGTCTTCGCGTGGCCGGCCGCGGCGCCGTGGCCGGCGTGGGCGGCGGGAGCCGCGGTCCTGGGAATCGTGGGGCTGTGCCTCGCGTCGTCGTTCCTGAAGTTCCACGGCCGCGGGCCGGTGCACGTGCTGTTCAACACGGCGGTGTACTTCATCTACTACGTGGCCCGCAGCGTCGCCTTCTTCTCGGCCCTGACGCGCCGGCGGATCATCAAGCATGAGCGCGCCTGAGCGGCAGGCAAGGGGGGGGCGGGGGCCGCGCAAGGTCCTCTACGCCATCGATGCCCTCGTGCGCGGCGGCACCGAGCTGCAGCTCACCGGGCTGGTCGACCGCCTCGACCGCGACCGCTACCGGCCCCACCTGCTGACCATCCGGCCCAGCCCGGCCGAACTGACGCCCGCCGACTGCCCGCATCTGGCCTGGCACGTGCCGCGCCTGGTGGCGCCGGGAGGCCTCAAGGCCCTCGGCGACCTGGCGCGCCTGCTGCGCCGCGAGCGCTTCGACGTGGTGCAGACCTTCTTCCAGGACTCGACCGCCTTCGCCGGCACCGCGGCCCGCCTGGCCGGCGTACCCGTGCGCGTGGCCTCGTTCCGCGACCTCGGCTTCTGGCGCACCCGCGCCCAGATGCTGCTGCTCGGGCGCGTCTATCCCCTGATGACCGGGTTCCTGTGCAACGCCGGCGCCGTGCGCGACGCCTTCGTGGCCAGCGACGGCCTCGATCCCGCGCGATTCACCGTCATCCCCAACGGCATCGACACGGCCGCGCTGCCGTTCGTCGACCACGACGGCCCGACCCGGCACGTGGGACTCGTCGGCAACCTGACCCGCCACGTGAAGCGGGCCGACCTCTTCGTGCGCGCGGCGGCCCTGGTGGCGCGGGAGCATCCGGACGTGACCTGGCACCTGATCGGCGACGGCCACCTGCGTCCCGAACTGGAGGAACTCGCCCGGGCCGAGGGCCTGGGCGACCGCGTGGTCTTCGCCGGTCGCGTCGCCGATGTGGCCGCCCGTCTGGGTTCCCTGCAGGTGGGGGTCATCTGCTCGGACTCCGAGGGGTTCAGCAACGCCGTGCTGGAGTACATGTTCCGGGGCTGCGCGGTGGTCGCCACGGACGTGGGGGGCAACAGCGAGGCCATCGACGACGGCCGCACCGGGCTGCTCGTGCCGCCCGACGACGTGTCGGCCCTGGCGGCGGCCCTCGCCCGCCTGGTCACCGACGTGCCCCTGCGCCGGAGCCTGGCCGCCGCGGCGCGCGCCGAGGCGACGGCCCGCTACGACTGGGCGCGCTGCGTCGCGGCCCACCAGGACTACTACGATCACGCCCTGGCCGCGGCCGGGGCCGCGTCGCGACGGGAGGTCACGCCGTGAGGGTACCGGACACCCTGGTGCGCCATGTCTTCGAGCCGCTCTGGGACCTGTACGAGGGGAGCATCCGGCTGAAGACGCTGCGCGAGATGCGCGCCAGCCAGTTCTGGCCGCGTGAGCGCATCCTGGCCCTGCAGGCGGAGCGACTGAATCGCATGGTGCGCCACGCCGCGGCCACGTCGCCGTTCTATCGCGAGCGGTTCGCGACGGTGGGCATCGATCCGGCCTCCGTGCATGACATCGCCGACCTGGCCGCGCTGCCCCCGCTGACCAAGGACGACGTGCGCAACCACCTGGACGCGATCCTGTCGACCGCCTACGCCAAGGGCGACCTCGTGCCGGCCAAGACCGGCGGTTCGACGGGCGTGTCGCTGCACGTGTTCTGCGACCGGCAGGGCATCGAGCAGCGCAACGCGGCGGCCCTGCGCAGCGACGAGTGGTCGGGCTGGCGCCTCGGCGAGGCCCACGGCGCGGTTTGGGGCAACCCGCCCGTGGCCGCGACCTTCAAGAACCATGTGCGCACCACGTGCAAGGACCGCGTGGTCTACCTCGACACCATGAAGATCGACGACGCGGCCATCGCCGCCTTCGTGCGCGACTGGCACCGCATGCGCCCCGGCCTGCTCTTCGGGCACGCCCATTCCCTCTTCATCCTGGCCGAGGCCCTGCGGGGCAGCGACCACGGACTGAGGCCGACGGGGATCGTGGCCACGAGCATGATGCTGATGCCGCACGAGCGGAAGGTGATCGAGGAGGTCTTCGGCCGGCCGGTCACCAACCGCTACGGCTGCGAGGAGGTGAGCCTCATCGGCTGCGAGTGCGAGGAGCACCACGGCATGCACCTGAACGCCGAGCACAACATCGTCGAGTTCCTGCGCGACGACGGCACGGCGTGCGCCCCGGGCGAGGACGGTCGCATCGTCGTGACCGAGCTGATCAACTTCGGCATGCCCATGATCCGCTACGAGGTGGGCGACCGGGGCGTGCCGGGCGACCGGACCTGCGCCTGCGGCCGCGGCCTGCCGCTGATGGAGATGGTCACGGGGCGCACCGCCGACTACCTGCAGGCCGCGGACGGCTTCCGCGTGGCGGGCATCTCCATCATCGAGAACTCGCTGACGCGCATCCCGGGCCTGCACCAGATGCAGGTCATCCAGGACGAACCCCTGGCCCTGGACGTGAACGTCGTGCCGGGGGCCGGCTACGACGAGGCGACGGCGCGGGAGCTCACGGCGGCCCTGCGCGGGATGCTGGGCGAGCGCATGGAGATCCGCCTGCACGTGGTCGAGCGGATCCGGCAGGAGAAGTCCGGCAAGTACCGCTTCACCATCTGCAACCTCTGACGCCCCGTCGCGCAGCCCGCCCGGACACGACGAAGCCCGGACCGCCTGGTCCGGGCTTCGTCGTGTCCGGGCGCGACTGCGGAGCTACTTCAGCAGCAGCATCCGGCGGGTCTGGGCGAAGCCCGGGCCCTCCAGGCGGTACAGGTAGGTGCCCGAGGCCACCGGTCGGCCCGCGTCGTCCTGGCCGCGCCACACCCGCTCGTAGCGTCCCGCGGCGAGCTGCTCGTCGGCGAGGGTCCGCACGAGGCGGCCGTCGACGCTGTAGATCGCCAGCCGCACCCGACCGCCCTTGGCCACGTCGAAAGCGATGGTGGTCATGGGGTTGAACGGGTTGGGGTAGTTCGTGCCCAACGACGAGACGCGCGGCACCATGTCCTCACCGACGGCCGAAGCGCCGTCGCTCGAGACGGTGACCGGCGCATTGTCGGCGTCGCGGGCGACGATCGGGCCGAGCGCCAGATCGGCCGACCCCGCGCCGATGACGCGGAAGGTGGCGCGCACCAGGGTGCCGGTGCCGGAGATGCCGCTGCTGCGGCGCCCGACCAGTGCGGCGTCGATCACGCCCGCGCTGGCCGACAGGACCAGCGACTGGCCGCCCTGGTCGGCGAGCAGGTCGCCGCCGGCGAAGCCGACCAGCTCCACGGCGTCCCGGTTCCAGCTGAGCGGCAGCTGCAGCGCCTGCACCCGGCCGTCGGCCGACATCACGAACTCGACCACGAAGGTCTCGCCGATGGCGGGCAGCGTCGGCACGGCGTAGGCCACGCCGTTCCAGGCGGCCGGCGCCGGGACCGAGGCCACGGGGAAGCCCGGCTGGGCCAGCAGCGCCGCCGGCGCCGTGGCGTCCAGACCGAAGTTCAGGCTGAAGAGGATCAGGTCCTCGAAGTTGATCTGGTTGTCGGTGAGCGGTCGGCCGTGGACGCTCGCGTCCGTGGTCGGGCCCACGTCGAGGACCGGGTCGTACAGGCCGTCGCCTGCGATGGTGCCGTAGCCTGCCCCGAGGCGGGAGATGTCCGCGGCGTCGACCACGTTGTCGCCGTCGGCGCCGGCGTTGCCGGGATCGCGGACGTCGCCCAGCAGGTAGTTCAGCTCGCCGCCCGCGACCAGGCCCGCCGAGCGGTTGCCCAGGGCGTCGACGCTCACGAGGCAGTAGTACCACAGGTCGCGGACCGGCGGCAGGTCGGCCAGGGCGGCCCCGGGCGCCGCGACGCTGCCGGCCAGGCTCCAGCCCTCGGCCTCGGGGTCGGCCGGGAGAGGCGGCACCGCGCCGCCGGCGTCGTCGAACTCGGGGTAAGAGCCGAAGCCCCGCCGGTACACGCGGGTCTCGACCGCGGTCGGGTCGGCGGCGGCGGTCCAGGCCACGTTCAGGCCCGTCACGGCGCCCGCGGCGTTGCCGGACAGGACCGGGCTCACGACCGGGGCGGTGACGTCGGCCGGGGCCGTCGTGTCGATGACGATCGTCGCCGGGGTGCCGGCGACGGCGGTCAGGGCCAGGCCGTCGCAGTCGCGCACGTCGAGGCCGGTGAGGGTGATGGTGCCGGTGCCGTCAGCGATGGTGTTGGTCACGTCGAGGGTGAACAGCACGCCCGTGGCGGCGGTGGCGCCGCACGGGGTCCCGAGGATGGTGCCGTCCACCTGCCAGGTGCCGTCGAGGTTGTCGACCACGTCGAACAACGTGGTGCCCGCGGCCGACAGGTAGGTGCCCTCGGCGATGCTGGCCGTGCCGTTGCAGAGGTCCAGACCGGCCAGTTCCACGGTGACCGAGAAGGCCCGCAGGTTCTCGGCCGTGTCGCGGGTGATGGTGACCGGGATGGCCGTCGCGCAGGTGTTGGCGGTGGACAGGCCGGTCACGCCGCCGGTGTCGGCCGCGATGATCGCGCCCGTGGCGGCCACGAAGGTGGCGGTCACGGCGTCCGGACCGTCCATGACCACGTCGATGGGGTTGGTCGTGCCGGACACGGCGCCGCTCCAGCCCGCGAAGGCGAAGCCCGGGTCGGGCACGGCCGTCAGCTGGACCAGCTCGCCGCAGCCGTAGCTCGGCAGGTCCGGGGCGCGGGTGACGGCGCCGGCGCCGACCACGTTCACGGTGAGGGCGTTCAGGGCCGCGTCCTCGCCGGCCGGGGCCTGGGGCATGCCCGACACGTAGTCGATGCGGACGGTGTGCGCCGGGGGCGTCAGGCCGCGGTTGCCCGCGAAGACGCCGGCGCTGGCCATGTTCATGGGATAGGTGACCGCGCCGCCGGGATACAGGTTCCACATGGTGCCGTCGGTCGACCACGAGAGCTCGAAGGTGTCGCCGTAGCGGCTGACGCGCAGGTAGAGCGGCGCGACGGAGCCGCCGGGCAGCCCGACGTCGAACACGTCGTTGCCCGGACCGGTGACGATCTCGGCCCGCAGGTCGTTGGCCGGGTTGCGGTAGAAGCCGGCGCGCAGCCAGGTGCCCGTGTCCTGCCAGAACAGGAAGCCCTGCTGGCTCTCCTGGGCGGGCAGGTTCGAGTCGAAGCGGGCCTCGACATGGAAGTCCATGTCCGTCACCGGCTGCATGATGCGCGGGGCGTCGAATGAGCCGGTCCAGATCTCGTGGACGTTGCCGGCGGGCACGCTGATCTCGAGGGCCGCGGCGTCGGTCCAGGTGTCGACCATGGTGAAGGTCGCCCCGTCGGCGGCGGGATCAACCGCGATCCAGGCCGGGTCCAGGGTGCAGGAGTTGAAGTCATCCGAGACCAGCAGGGGCGTGATCGGGGCGAAGGTCGCCGTGATCAGCTTGTCGGCGTCGACGATGATGGTGTCGGGGTTGGCGGTGCCCGTCAGGTCGCCGCTCCAGCCGACGAACTGCCAGCCCATGCTGGGGATGGCCTGCAGGACCACCTCGGTCCCGGCCAGGTACGAGGGCTGGTCGGGCGAGAGCTGCACGATGCCGCCCTCGGCCACGTTGATGCCGATCCCGTAGCTGGGCAGGGGCAGGAAGCCGGCCGTGACCGACTTGTTCCCGTCCATGACGAGGGTCTCGGGGTTGACCGACCCGGTCAGGTCGCCGCTCCAGGCGTCGAAGGAGAAGCCGGTCGCGGGCACGGCGGTCAGGGTCACGACGGTGCCCTGGTTGTAGGTGCCGCCCGGCGGATCGAGGGTCACGCTGCCGTCGGTCACCGGCAGGGCGTCGGTCGTGAGCGTGAACTGGGGCACGACCACGAAGGTGGCCGTCACGGCGGTGGCGCCGTCCATGGTCACCGGCAGGGGGTTCTGGGTGCTCGTGACGTCGCCCGACCAGCCCGCGAAGGCCCAGCCCGGCTGGTCGACGGCGGTCAGGGTCACGACCTGGCCGCAGCCGTAGCTCGGCAGATCGATGTCGCGCGTCACCAGGCCGCCGCCCACCACGGTCACGTCGAGGGAGGCCAGGCCCTGGTCCTCGCCGACCGGGGCGCCGAACTCGTTGTTGAAGTAGTCCACCAGCACCGTGTGGGCCGGCGCGGAACCGGACCGGTTGCCGGCGTAGGCGCCGATCCCGCCCACGACCATGGCGTAGTCGAAGGGGGCGCCCGTCTGGTTCCAGGTCAGGCCGTCGTCGGACCAGCTCTGGATGAAGGTGTCGCCGGTCCGGGACAGGCGCATCCACAGCGGGGCGGCGACGGTGCCGGGCAGGGCGAGGTCGAGGTCCGGGATGTCCGGGCCGAAGACGAGGGCCGCGTGCAGGTTCAGGCCCGCGTCGCGGTAGAATTCCGAACGGATCCAGGTCGATTCGTCCTGGCGGACCAGGATGCCTTCCTGGGACCAGGCCGCGGCGAGGTCGGAGTCGAACTTCACCTCGATCTGGAAGTCGGTGTCGACGGCGGTCTGCAGGATGTGGGGCGCGTTGATGGCGCCGTTCCAGATCTCGTGTTCGGCGCCGGCGGGCACGCTGATCGCCGCGTGCGCGTCGCCGCTGAAGGGGTTCACGGTGATGGCCGTGCCGCCGTCGCTCAGGGGGTCGACGACGGTCCAGATCGGATCCAGGGCGCAGCCGTTGAAGTCGTCCGCGAAGACGACCGACGGGATCTGGGTGAAGGTCGCCGTGACGACGCGATTGTCGTCCATCAGGACCGTGTCCGGGTTGGCGGTGCCCGTGAGGTCGCCGCTCCAGCCCGAGAAGACCCAGCCCGCGTCGGGCGTGGCCGTCAGGGCCACTGGGGTGCCGTCGTAGTAGGTGGTCTGGACCGGATCGGCGACCACGCTGCCCTGGCCCGTGGTGTTCACGGTCAGGATGTACTCGGCCAGGGGCGCGAAGCCGGCGTTGATGGTCTTGTCGCCGTCGACGGTCACCACCTGCGGATTCACGGAACCGGCCAGGTCGCCGCTCCAGGCGTCGAAGCCGTAGCCCACCGCGGGCACGGCGGTGACGGTGACCTGGGTGCCGGCGTTGTACGAGCCGCCCGGCGGGTCGAGGACCACGCTGCCGCCGGCGCCCGGCAGGGCGGCGACGGTCACGGTGTGGACGACCACCGCGGCGAAGGTGGCGGTCACGGCCTTGTCGGCGTCCATGGTCAGGGTCGTCGGCGTGGTGGCGCCCGTGAGGTCGCCGCTCCAGCCGCTGAAGGCCCAGCCCGGCTGGTCGACGGCGGCCAGCGTCACGACGGTGCCGGTGTTGTACACGCCGCCCGGCGGGTCGAGGGTCACGACGCCGGTGCCGACCAGCGTGAGGTCGAGGTTCCAGGTCGGCACCGCGACGAAGGTGGCGGTGACGGTCGTGCCCGGATCCACGGTCACGGCGATGGGGTTCTGGGTGCCGGACACGTCGCCCGACCACCCCGAGAACGCCCAACCCGGTTGGTCGACGGCGGTCAAGGTCTCGACCTGGGCGCACGCGTAGCTCGGCAGGTCGAGAGCCCTTTGCACGAGACCGCCGCCGACCACGGAGACTGTCAGGGGATTGGTGTCGACGTCCTCGCCGGCCGGCGGGCCGTACGCGCTCGAGATGTAGTCGACGAGGACCGTGTGGGCCTGCGGGTTGGCGCCGCGGTTGCCGGCGAAGAGGCCGGTCGCGGTCACGGTCATGTCGTAGGCGAAGGGCGTGCCGGCCAGGTTCCAGGTCACGCCGTCGCTCGACCAGCTCTGGGTGAAGTAGTTGCCCGAACGCTCGAGCCGCATCCACAGCGGGCCCTCGACGCCGTTGGGCAGGTACTCGCTGTGCGTGGAGAGGTTCGGTCCGCGGTCGACGGCCACGCTGAGCAGGCCGAGGCTGTCGCGGAAGAACTCGGCGCGGATCCAGGTCGTGTCGTCCTGCTTGATCAGGATGCCTTCCTGATCGAAGACGTGCGGCAGGTTCGAGTCGAACTTGGTCTCCAGCACGAAGTCGATGTTCGGCGACGGCTGCAGGATGTGCGTCGCGCCGAGGAAACCGTTCCAGATCTCGTGCTCGCTGCCGCCGGGGACGCTGATGGCCACCGCGGCGCTGTCGGTGTAGGCGTTGACGAGCGCGGCCGTGCCGCCGTCGCCGTAGGGGTCGACCACGGTCCACACCGGGTCGAGGTCGCAGCCGTTGAAGTCGTCGTCGAAGACGATGGGCGGGATCAGGGTGAAGACCGCCTCGATGGTCCGGTCCTGGTCCATGATCACCGTGTCGGCCGGCGCGATGCCGGTGTGGTCGCCGGTCCAGCCCGCGAAGTACCAGCCCGGGTCGGCCGTGGCCGTCAGGGCGACCGGGGTACCCGACAGGTAGCTCGGCTGGTCGGGATCGATGGCCACCGCGCCCTGGCCGGTGACGTTCACCGTCAGCAGGCGCGGGGGCAGGGCCGTGAAGGTCGTGGCCACGGACTTGTCCGCGTCCATGGTCAGCACCTGCGGGTTCGTGGTCCCGGTCAGGTCGCCGGTGAAGCCGTCGAAGGCGTAGCCCAGGTCGGGCACGGCGGTGACCGTCACCGCGGCGCCGGCGTTGTACACGCCGCCCGCCGGGTTGAGCACGATGGCGCCGCCGGCCGGGCCGGGATCGGTCGTCAGCGTGTAGGTGATGATCGAGTCGAACGTGGCGGTCACGAACCGGTCGGCCGCCATGGTCACGGTCTGCGGGTTCGTCGTCCCGGTCAGGTCGCCGGACCACGAGTTGAAGGCCCAGCCCGGCGTGTCCACGGCCGTGACGGTCACGACGGTGCCCTCGTTGTAGGTGCCGCCCGGCGGGTCGAGCTGGTAGGCGCCGCCGCCGACGAGGGTCACGGTCAGGTCGTGCTGCGGGATGACGGCGAAATTGGCCGTGATCGCGGCCGGTCCGCTCATGGTCACCGGCAGGGGGTTCTGGGTGCTGACGACGTCGCCGGTCCAGCCGGAGAAGGCCCAGCCGGGCTGGTCGACGGCGGTCAGGGTCTCCACCTGGGCGCAGGCGTAGCTGGCCAGGTCGAGGGCCTTCTGGACGAGGCCGGTGCCGACGATGGTCACGTCCAGCGGGGCCCGCTCGACGTCCTCGTCGACGGGGGCGCCGGCGGTGTTGGTGAAGTAGTCGACCTCGATGGTGTGGGCCAGGGGCGTCGCGCCGCGGTTGCCGGCATAGACGCCGACCTCGCTGGGCGCGAAGGCGTAGGTGAAGGGTCCGGCGCCGACGGTCCAGGCGGTGCCGTCGAGGGACCAGGACAGGGTCCAGGAGTCGCCGGTGCGCACGACGCGCAGGTACAGGGGGCCGCTGTTGCCGCCGGGCACGGCCGCGTCGGCGAAGACCGTGGTGGGGCCGCCGAGGGCGGCCAGCCGCGCCTCGCCGGCGCCGTCGCGGTAGATCTCCAGGCGCAGCCAGTTGCTGCTGTCCTGGTACACGACGATGCCCTCCTGGGACTCGGCCACGTCGAGGAAGGAATTGAATTTGACTTCGGCGGTGAAGTCGGTGTCGGTCACCGGCTGCATGAGCCGCGGGGCGTCGACGTTCGTCTGCCAGATCTCGTGGGGCGCGCCGCCCGGCACGGAGATGGTCAGCACCGCATCGTCGGAGTAGCCGCCCTGCAGGCCCACCGCGCCCCCGTCGGACAGGGGGTCGAAGAAGGTCCAGACGGGGTCGATGGCGCACCCGTTGAAATCGTCGGGGGCGAACTGGGCGGCGGCAGGTCCGGCCACGGCGGCCACCGCCACCAGGGCGAGGGCCGTCAGGGACCACCGACCGATCATCCTTGAAATCGCGTGCTTGATCATCGTATCCGTTCCTGCCGATGAGGAGATCCGGGACCCGTTCGCCGGCATCCGGCGGCGCCGTGTCCGATACGCCGGACCGGTGGCTTGTGCGGGGCCCCGGTCGGTTCGGTTCGTATGCGGTTCACGCGGGTCTTGCAACTCTCGGCGACCCGATCCCCCGTGCCCGGCTTTTCCTCTTCGGCCCGGCACTTCTTCAGGTCGCAGGGATCGATTATACACGAACCGCCGAAAAAAGGCAGAAAAATATTCCTATAGATCAAAAAAATATGCGGCTGTGGTGGGTCAAAAATGGGACGGTGGCGGGTTCGACAGGCGATTGCGGCCCATCATCTTGGGCCGGTCTCTCGCGGAATCGTGAACTCTTGGAACCGACTTTCTTTGTTCATAATGGGCGAACGCGACGGTGGGGGGCCGGTTTTCGGCGGGACGGAGACCGGCGTCCGCCCCTGATCCGGGCCGCGGCCGATTGGCATGGCGCGTGTCCCGGTCATGTCTTATCATGCGCCTGTCATGGCGCGGGACGGTTCCCTCGGGGGAGGGGCCGTGTCCCCGGCCCCCACGGACCCCGGACACCGCCAACAGGAAACGGACCGATTCCATGCGCATCGCCTTCGTGGCCCAACCCATCGATCCGGTGCTGCCCCCGCATCAGAACTCGATCGGCCTGATCATCCACCACACGGCCTGCCGGCTCGCCGCCGAGCACGACGTGACGATCTTCGTCAACGCGCGCCACAACGATCCGGCCAACGTCCCGGACGACGGGATCACCTACCGGTTCGTGTCCGACTGGCCGGACACGCCGGTGCTGGACTTCCTCGGCCGGTTTCCCAACCGTTTCCCCCAGTCCGCCATCGTGGCGTCGGACCACTACTACCGCGGCTACGCCGGTCGGGTGGCCGGGGGCCTGGCGCGGGGGAACTACGACTGGGTCCACGTGCTGAACTTCTCCCAGTTCATGCCGCTCTTCAAGCGCCGCGCGCCCCGCTCGCGCTTCGCCCTCGAGATGCAGTGCGAGTGGCTGACCCAGTTTCCGCCCGCCGCGGTGCGTCGCCGCGTGCAGGACGTCGATCTGATCACCGGTTCGAGCGGCTACATCGCCCGGCTCATCAGGGACCGGTACCCCGAAATCGCCGACCGCTGCCACACGCTCTACAACGGCTACGACGACGAGCGCTTCTCGCCCGGGGAGCCCCGCGGCGACGCGCGGCCGACCCGCATCGTCTTTGTCGGACGGGTCTCGCCCGAGAAGGGCATCCACACCCTCCTGGACGCCATGGAGCGGGTGGTGGCCGAGCGGCCGGACGCCCATCTGGACCTGGTCGGACCGCTCGGGGCCCTGCCCCTGGCCTACATCGTCGGCATCAGCGAGGATCCGAAGGTGCAGGCGCTGGCGGCCTACTACGACGGCCAGGTGTGCACCGACTACGAGGCCTACCTGCGCGAACGGGCGGGCCGGTCGCCCCTGGCGGGGCACGTGACGTTCGTGGGCGGCGTCCCCCAGGCCGAGTTGTGCGACTGGTACCGCCGCAGCGACGTGCTGGCGAATCCGTCGTTCAGCGAGTCATTCGGCATGAGCCTGGTCGAGGGCATGGCCACGGGCCTGCCGGCGGTGGCCACCCGCATCGGCGGCATGCCGGAGATCGTGGTGCCCGGGGAAACGGGGCATCTGCGGGAGTCCGGCGATGCCGCAGGGCTGGCGGCCGACCTGCTGGATTGCCTGCAGAGCGCGGCGCGACGCGACGAACTGGGAGCGGCCGGCCTGCGGCGCGCCCGCGAGGTGTTCACCTGGGAGGCCCGGGCCCGCACCCTGGCCGACCTGTTTTCCTGATTCGGCGCCGCTGGCGTTCGCTTCTAAATCCGCCCATGGAAGTGCCGATACGATAGGCGTTTGAAGCCATGGCCGACGTCCGCCACCCGAGTCCGGCGGCTCCCGGCCACAACCGGAAGATGGAGACATGCAGCGCGATTCATTCGGCGAGTTCTGGCAGTACCGGGAACTGCTCATGTTCATGGTGTGGCGCGACCTGAAGGTGCGCTACAAGCAGACCCTGCTGGGGGTGGCCTGGGCCGTGATCCAGCCGCTGGTCTCGACCCTGATCTTCTTCCTCTTCTTCGGCAAGATGGCCAAGATGCCCAGCGACGGCGTGCCCTATCCGGTGTTCGCGTATCTGGGCATGGTGGGCTGGACGTTCTTCTCCGGCGCCACCTCGTACGCCTCGAACAGCCTGGTCAACAACAGCCAGCTGCTGACGAAGGTCTACTTCCCGCGGCTGGTGATCCCCACCGCGGGTGTCCTGAGCCTGCTGCCGGACTTCCTGATCGGCGCCGTCGTCGGCGTCGTGATCATGCTCGTCTACGGCGTGCCCCTGGTGTGGACCTTCCTGCTGTGGCCCCTGATGCTGGTGCCCCTGACCATGGTCACGCTCGGCGTGAGCCTCATCCTCGCGACCCTGAACGTGCGCTACCGCGACATCAAGTACGCCATCCCGTTCATCCTGCAGATGTGGATGTTCCTGACGCCGCTGATCTACCCGACGAGCATCATCCCCGAGAAGTTCCGCTTCCTGAGCCTCATGAATCCCATGACCGGGGTCATCGACGCCTTCCGCTCGCTGGCCCTGCCGGACCGCCCGGTCAACTGGGAGACCCTGGGCATCTCCGTCGGGATCGGTCTCGTCATCCTGATCGCCGGCCTCGTGCATTTCCGCCGCGCGGAACGCGAGTTCGCCGACGTCATCTGAGCCGGGAGCGGGAGCCGCGGACATGGTCGCCATCGACGTCAAGAACATCTGCAAGCAGTACCGGCTGGGGGAGTTCCTCCAGGGGGACACCATGCTGCGCGAGGCCCTCGTGAACTTCGTGCGCAACGCCCGCGGGCGGTCGCGCCGGGAGATCGAGTCGATCTGGGCCCTGCGGGACATCAGCTTCCGCATCGACCAGGGCGAGGTCGTGGGCCTGGTCGGCCGCAACGGCGCCGGCAAGAGCACCCTGCTCAAGGTGCTCTCGCGCATCACGTACCCGACCTCCGGGGGCTTCGATGTCCATGGGCGCCTGGCCGCCATGCTCGAGGTGGGCACCGGCTTCCACGAGGAGCTCACCGGCCGCGAGAACATCTACATGAACGGCTCGATCATGGGCATGAAGCGCGACGAGATCACCGCGAAGATCGACCAGATCGTGGCCTTCGCCGGCGTCGAGGCCTTCATCGACACGCCCATCAAGCGCTACAGCTCGGGCATGCGCCTGCGGCTCGGCTTCGCCGTGGCGGCCCACCTCGAGCCGGACATCCTGCTCGTCGACGAGGTGCTCGCCGTGGGCGACGCCGAGTTCCAGAAGAAGTGCCTGCAGACCATGGACGACCTGCGCGGGGGCGGGCGCACCGTCATCTTCGTCTCCCACAACATGGCCGCCGTGGAGAACCTGTGCCAGCGGGTGATCTGGATCGACAAGGGCCAGGTGCGCATGGACGGCCCCGCGGAGGAGGTCGTGCGCGCCTACATGGGCACCTTCTCCACCTCGCAGGGCGGCGGCGCCGACCTGGCGCAGATCGACTCGCGCCACGGCACGGGGGAGATCCGGCTGGCCGGTGTCGACTTCCTCGACGGCGCGGGCCAGACCAAGAACTTCATCCGCTCGGGCGACGCGCTCACCGTGCGGCTGAGCACCGAGGCCCGCACCGAGGTGCGCGACCTGCATGTGGGCCTGGAGATCCGCAACGAGCTGGGCATGCTGCTGTCGATCACGAACAACTGGATGACGGGGCCGAGCCTGCCGCGGGTGGCGCCGGGCGCGCACGTGTACGACCTGGACATCGACTTCCTCAACCTGATGCCCGGTCGCTACTACCTCACGGCCTGGCTCAAGGGCCCGGACAGCAAGGACTTCGACCTGCTCGAGAACTGCGTCCTGATGGACGTCGAGACCTCGGACTACTACGGCACCGGCCGCGGCGTCGACCCGCGCTTCGGCATCATCTTCCAGCAGGCCCGCTGGCGGGCGGACGGCGCCCCGCGGGCCGGCGCCTGACGTGGCTGGCCTGCGCGGCATCGCGATCTCGCTGGTCGAGGCGATCGCCGCGGGCAGGAGCCGGCCCTTCGATGCGTCTGATCTCGCGCGCCCGGCCCTCGTCTTCGCCCCCCATCAGGACGACGAGACCCTCGGCTGCGGCGGTCTGATCGCCCTGAAACGGCGCGCCGGCGTGCCCGTGTCCGTGGTCTTCCTGACCGACGGCGCCACCTCCCACGCGACCCGGATGCCCGCCGACGAGCTCGTGGCGCGCCGCCGCGGCGAAGCCGTCGCCGCCTGCGCCGTCCTGGGCGTCGCCGCGGCGGACGTGCACTTCCTCGACCTGCCGGACGGCGAGCTGACCGGCCGGCTCGCCGCGGCGGCGGACGCCGCCGGCGGGGTGCTCGACGTCCATCCGGACCACGGGCAGGTCTTCGTGCCCTACGCCGGGGACACGACTCCCGATCACATCGCCGCGCGGGCGGCCGTCCTGGCGGCGCTGGGGGAGCGGCCCGAACGCGCGTGGACCGTGTTCGAGTACCCGGTCTGGTTCTGGCACCACTGGCCCTGGGCGCGGCCCGACCTGGCCCGCCGCCTGCAGTGGCCGGCCGCCGTGGCCCGCGGCCTGGGCGCGGCGGCTCCCATCGCCGCCGAACGGGAGCAGGTTTACCTGTACCCGAACCCGCTGCGGGGCGATGATGTGAAGATCCGGTTCTACAGCACCGGCACCGAGCCCGCGCGCTTCGCCCTCTTCAACCTGGAGGGCGAGCTGGTGGCCTCGCGCGAGACGGACGTCACCGCCGACGCGGTGAACGAGGCCGTCCTCACGTTGCCGGACCTCGCCAGCGGGCTCTATGTGGCCCGCCTCGAATTCGTCGGCCCCCGGGGCCGGGAGATCAGGACCCTCACCCTCGCGGTGGAGAAGTAGGGCCCCGCGAGGCCCGTGGGAGGAATCATGCACGCGATCACGAAGCACAGCCGACGCCTGGTGGCGCTCGCCCTCGTTCTGGCCGTCCTGCCGCTGGTGGTGCCGGCGGCTCCGGCCCGGGCCGAAGAGGAGACCGGACGGGCGGCGTGGCTGCTCGGCCGGGGACAATTGGAGGACCTGGCCCTGACCGGCCAGCGTTTCGAACAGGGCGAGATCGGGGGCGGCGGCGAAAGCCTCGAGGTGCCCGGACTGGAGGACGGCAAGGGGATCTCGGGCGCGTGGCCCGTCCTGATGTCGCTCGTCCTGCCGGGTGCGGGCGAGGTGGCCCTCGGCTACAAGCGCGGCTACTTCATGGCCGCGGCCGACATCTACGCCTGGACGCGCGTCGCCAAGTACCACGGCGACGGCAACGACATCAAGGAAGCGTACATCGCCTTCGCCAACGAGCACTACTCGGACGCCGACCTGGTGCGGGGCTACACCTCCGACCAGGTCTCGGCCGGCTACCGCTACGGCCAGGGGGCGACCTACTTCCCGGGTGTCGGCGCCATCAACAGCGAGAGCGAACTGGAGAACCTGCCGCTGTACGTGACCAAGGAAGACGACTTCCGCGAGTACTACGAGAACCTGGGCAAGTGGGACCAGTTCATCTTCGGCTGGGACGACTACGTGCGGCCCGACGACGCCATCAGCATCGGTGTCGTCTACACGCCCACCGGCGAGCGCGATCCCGACCTGCAGCAGCCGTGGGTTTCGAAGAACCGCGAGATCTACCGCGAGATGCGCGGGCAGTCGAACGACGCCTACAAGGACCGTGACCGCTGGCTGTACGTGAACATCGGCCTGCGGCTGGTGAGCGTGCTCCAGGTCGCCTACCTGCAGGGGCTGCTCGGCGGACGCGGCGGCGAGCTCGAGGTCTCGGGCCACGCGGTCGAGATCCGGGCCATCCCCATGGGCTTCGACGCGGGTTCGCTGTCGGCGTCGGTATCGTTCTAGATTCACCACCCCTGGCCAACCGGGAGGGCCGATCTTGGCGCACAGATTCATGCAGAGCACGGGCAGGCTGACCACCCTGGCGATCGTCGTGGTCGCCGTCGCGACCGCGGCCGGAGCGGCCCTGGCGGACAGCGGCGCCGAAGCGGCGTTCCTGCGCACCGAGTACCAGGTGCTCGGCGCCGGAGCCTCGAGCCGCTGGCAGGCCCGCGACACCCATTTCCAGATCGGCGGCGAGGAGAGCAACCGGAACCGGGAGTTCGGCTCGCCGGAGAAGCCGGAGGAGAAGGAGGCCCAGGTCGAGGGCCACCACTCGAACACCGGCGAGAAGGTGAAGGCCGGCCTGTACTCGGCGATCCTGCCGGGCGCCGGCCAGTACTACAACGGGCAGAAGTCGAAGGCCTACATCATGGGCGGCATCGAGGTCGCCATCTGGACGGCGTGGTTCGTCTTCGACGCCCAGGGCGACAACAAGCGCGACGACGCCGAGGAGTGGGCGGCCCTGTACGCCGGCACCAGCGGCGAGCACCCGGACAGCTACTGGCAGGACGTGGGGCACTTCGCCAACAGCGACTCCTACAACGAGTCGGTGCTGCGCGAGGCGCGGGCCCTGGGCGAGACGCCGTCCGGCCTGGTGAGCGGAGCCGACACCTGGCAGTGGGTGAACGACGACCGCCAGACCAGCTACCAGCAGCTGCGGGCCGACGGCAACGCGGCCTACGACCGGCGCGACTTCATGATCCTCTTCGCGGTGGTCAACCGGGTGGTGTCGGTGGTCGACGCGGTGATCGGCGCCGGCGGCAAGGCGGGCGCCATCGAGACCGAGGTCATGGGCCTGAACCTGGAAATGGAGATGCTGCCGTCGTGGCAGGATCCCGGGGCCCGCTGCGTCGTTTCGCGGAGCTTCTGATGCGGGCGCGCCGCACGGCCGGTGGCGGCGTCCCGGTGCGGGTCCGGGCCGGTGTCCTGACCCTCGTCGTGGCGGGCGGCGGCCTGCTGCTGGCGGCCTGTGCGCCGGGTCCCGACCCGACCGTGGGCACCGACGGAGCGCTGCCCGAGGCGTCCGGCACGCCGCGTCCGGGCTCGGCCGTGGCGGCGGTCGATTTCCTCTACGCCTACGAGAACCGGCCCAGCGAGCTGTACTACCCCATCGAGGGGCTCGGCGGCTGCGAGTTCAGCCCCGAGGGCACCCTCATCTTCACCGACGAGAAGCGTGGCAAGGTCTACGGCCGCGACGGCAACACGCGCACCTGGTACGAGTTCGACTCGCCCACGAGCCGACCCTACCAGCCCGTCGACGCGGCGGTGGACGGGTTCAAGGTGCTCGTCCTGGACCGGGGTTCCGGGCAGGTGAACCGGCACGACCTGAGCGGGGCATTCCTCGACGTGCTGGTCGACATCCGCCGGGTCGATCCCGTGATCCAGACCAGCCCGTCGGCCTTCGGGGTCGACCGCGACGGGCGCATGGCCCTCGCGGACCAGGCCCAGCAGCAGGTGCTGCTCCTCGACACGTTCCAGAACCTGACCATGCGCGTGGGCGATCCGGGCAGCCTGCGCGACCAGTTCACGGACCCCTCGGGCCTGACCTTCCTGCCCGACGGCAGCTTCCTCGTGGCCGACCGCGGCAACCGCCGTCTGGCCCACTACGGGCGCATGGGCTTCTTCGAGGCCAACTTCGGCGGCGACAACGTGCCGCGCAATCCGTTCCTGGCCCCCGAAGGCCTGGACTGCGACCGCCACGGCAACGTCTTCGTGGCCGACTCCGGCCTCGGCGTGGTCCACGTCCTGGGCCAGCGTCTCAACTACGCCTTCTCCTTCGGCGGCCCCCAGGACGGTGCGGGCGAAACGGTCGCCCCCGTCGACGTGTCCGTGGGCCCCGACGACCGGCTGGCCGTCACCGACCGGGGCCGGTCCGCCGTCCTGATCTACCGCATCGTCTACAACTGACATGGCGCGGGCCGCCGGCAGGGGCGCCGGGTCACGACGGGGGGCGCTCCCGGTGGTGCTGGCCTGTCTGGCTCTCGCCGGCCTGGCCGCGGGCGCCGCACGGGCCGAAGAGGACGGACCGTGGGTCGCCGAGACCGAGTTCCACCTGGTCCCGGCCGGCGGCCGGGCCCTGCAGCTGGCGCACGGCTTCATCGATCCGGGCTCGGTGCGGGTCGACGTGGACGGCGAAGCGTGGCAGGCCGAGGTCGATTTCCGGCTCCGCGCCCGCAGTGGTCTGCTCGTGCCCCAGCGCAACTGGGTGACGGCGGCGGCGGATTCGGCGGCGGCGCCGGCCAAAGCCCTGGTCATGGTGCGCTACCGCCACCTGGCGGTCCCGGTGCCGCCGCGACGCGACCTGCGGCCGGTGTCCCCGGCGCCCGATCCCCGCGGGGCCGCGGACGGGAGCCTCTTCCTGCCGCCGGCCGCCCCGGGCGCCTGGACGACCAGCCAGCTGCAGGTCTCGGGCTCGAAGACCGTCCAGGTCTCCAGCGGGAGCCGGCGCGAGATGACGGTCGACCAGAATCTCCGCCTGACCATCATGGGCCAGCTCACGCCGGAGATCGGCGTGCGCGCCTTCCTCTCGGACGACAACCTGCCCGTGGTGCCCGAGGGCAACACCGAAGAGCTGCGCGACATCGACAAGGTGCTCGTCGAGCTGACGGCGCCGAACTGGCGCGCCACCCTGGGCGACTTCGTGGCCGAGCGCACGGGCACCGTCTTCGGCGACTATCGGCGCAAGCTGCAGGGCATCTCCGTGCAGGCCGACCCGGGGCCGGCCCGGGCCGAGGTCCTGGCCGGCTCGCCGCGCGGGCGCTACCGCACCCTGCAGATCCGCGGCCAGGAGGCCAACCAGGGGCCCTACTACCTGGGCGGGGGCGGCGCCGCCGGCAATCTCTTCATCGTGGCCGGCAGCGAGCGCGTGAGCCTCGACGGCGAAGCGCTCACGCGGGGCGCCGACCGCGACTACGTCATCGACTACGTCACCGGCACGGTCACCTTCACCTACCGGCGCCTGGTCACCGCCGAGTCGACCATCGTCGTCGAGTTCGAGGAGGGCGAGGGGCCGTACGCCCGCACGGTGGTGGGCGGCGGCGCGGGCGTCGACTTCACCGTGCCCCTGCTGGGGGCCGCGGGACGCTTCGACGCGCGGGTGATCCGCGAGAGGGACGATCCGAGCCGGCTGCGCACCGGAGAGCTGGGCGACGACGACGAGGCCATCCTGGCCGGGGCCGGCGACGACCCGGCCCGCGCCGTGGCCCCGGGCGCCACGCCCACCTTGCCCGGCGAGGGAGACTACGACCAGGCCCTCGACGGCGCCAAGACCATCTACGTCTTCGACGAGACCGGCGGCGACTGGGCCCTGGAGACCTTCTACGTGGGGCCGGGCGAAGGGGACTACACCCTCGAGCGGCTCACCGAGACGGGCAAGAAGGTCTTCCGGCACGTGGGCGACGGCCTGGGCAGCTACCGGGTCGGGCGGCCCCTGCCCCTGCCCGGCCAGCAGAGCGTGGCCACCTTCGTGGCCGCCGTGGGCGACACCGCCGCCACCCATGTGCAGGCCGAGTGGAATCTGGGCCGCGAGGACGCGAACCAGCTCTCGGACCTGGATGACGGCGACGACAGCGGGGGCGCCGGTCACGTGCAGGCCGCCCTGCGCGACCGCGCCCTGGGGCCGGGCCGGGTCGACCTGCAGGCGGTGTGGGAACAGAAGGACGCGCGCTTCCGCGGCTTCCAGCTGCACAGGTCGATCTTCGACTACGCCGCCTGGGGCCTCGACGACCGCGCCCGGCGCGAGGGTTTCCTCCTGGAGTCCGAACGCGAGAGCCGGCTGGAGGGCGCCTGGCGGACCGGTGGACGGGACGACCGGCTGGAGATCTCCGGCCGCCTCGCCTCGCTGCGGCACGGCGACGACCTGGCCGCCGAGCAGGCCCAGGGGCAGCTGACCTGGAACTGGGCCGGAGGACGGGGTCGCCACCTGCTGCAGAAGGCGCGGGCCGACGACGCGGCCGACCCGCTCGCGATCCGGCGGGCCGAGCGGCGCCACGAGGTGAGCTGGAACGTCGGGCCGGTGGTGCCGCGGGTCCATCACACGCTCACGCGCTGGGAGGACGGCGCGCGCACCGGCGCCGCGGCGGGCGGCTTCCGCCTGGAGGAGTACGGCTGGCGCCTGGCGTCCCGCGACGGCGCGCGCCTGGCCTGGAACGTCGGCTTCGTGCGGGGCCTGGCCGACTCCCTGCGCGCCGACGGATGGGCGCGCGAACGCGACAGCCGCACCAGCCGCGCCGGCGTCACCACCGGCCGTTTCGCGGGCATGCGCCTCGTGGGCGAGGCCACCCTGCGCGAGACCCGCAGCCCGGGCGGCTCCGACCAGACCACCCGCCTCGGCCGCGTCAACCTGTCCGGGCGCTGGGACCGCGCCGGCAGCGACTGGTCCGTCGGCTACCGGGTCGACAACAGCCGCTCCGAGGTGCTCGACCGGCAGATCGTCTTCGTGGGCGACGGCCAGGGCGACTTCAACGAGGACGGCCTGTACGTGGGCGACGGGCAGGGCGAGTACGACATGGTCCTGGTCGGGACCGACAGCCTCGTGGCCACGACCGGTGTCGTCGCGGACCTGAACTGGCGCCAGGGCTTCCGCTTCCTCGGCGAGAACCGCTGGTACGGCGCCTGGACGGCCATGACCCTCGCCGCCCTCGAGGGCCGGAGCACCACCGACGACGTCGGGGCCCTGCTGCGCCTGGATCCGGACGTCATCTTCGCCAAGGACCAGGCGGTGCTGGGCGACCTGAACTTCAGCGAGGAGCTGGTGCTGCTGCAGCACCTGCGCACCGTCGATCTGCGGGGCAAGTTCAGCTACCGGGAGACGGTCGACCGGCAGTTCGCCGACCATCCCGAAGACCGGACCGGCCGCGTCTGGCAGGTCACCGGCAACGTGAACGTGACCCGGCGCAGCGCCGTGAAGTTCCGCTGGCAGCGCGAGGACGACCGCCGCTACTCCGTCGAGAGCAGCCTCAGTTCGCGGCGCAGCTACCTCATCCTCTCGCGGCGCTACGAACTGGGCTGGAGCACGACGCCCAGCACCGACCTGCGCCTCGGGGTCCAGGCCGAGGTCATCGAGCGCGGGGACGGGGTGTCGGGCGTCGAGCAGCAAGAGTACGCCCTGCGGCCCAACGGCCGGGCGCGCTGGCGCCAGGACTGGACCGTGCAGACCGACCTGCGCGTGGCCGAGGTGAGCTCGGACGAGCCGCCCGGCGCGGTGCGGCCCTACTTCTTCCCCGATCCCGGACGCAACATCGAGACGACCCTGCGCGTGGCGTGGGACCCCTCGCGCTTCCTGCAGGTGGCCGCCACCTGGTTCAGCCGCAAGGAAGGGGAAAGGAGGTGGCGGCATGACGTGCGACTGGAGACGACGGCGCGGTTCTGACGCCTTGCCCTGCGGCCCCCTGCTGCTCGCTCTCGGCCTGGCCCTGGCCGCCCTGATGGGCGGGCCCGTCGCGGCCCGGGCCCAGGACGAG